>NCIF01000223.1 GCA_002256785.1 Hydrogenophilales bacterium 17-61-9 | reverse complement strand
GGTATCCCGCTCAATCGCTTCCAGGCTTTGCCCGGAATGCTTTGCCAGCATGTCGTTGAGACGGGCTTTCAGGTAAAGAATTTCCTTGGCATGAATCGCAATGTCCGACGCTTGCCCCTGAAATCCGCCCAATGGCTGATGAATCATGACGCGCGAGTTAGGAAGACAATACCGTTTTCCCTTAGTTCCGGCCGTCAACAGGAACGCCCCCATGCTGGCGGCCTGACCAATGCACAAGGTGGACACATCAGGTTTGATGAACTGCATGGTGTCGTAAATTGCCATGCCAGCTGAAACCGAGCCGCCGGGTGAGTTGATATAAAAGTAGATATCTTTGTCGGGGTTTTCCGACTCAAGGAACAGCATTTGCGCGACCACCAGATTGGCTGTCGAGTCATTCACAGGACCCACCAGAAAAATGACACGTTCCTTCAATAGGCGCGAATAAATGTCATAGGCGCGCTCCCCACGCCCACTTTGCTCAACGACCATCGGAACCAATCCAAGGCCCTGTGGCTCGTGGCGTTGTGAGTCGGAAATGTCACTATTGAAATTAATATGCATCAGGCACGCCCCATCAATTCTTCAAAAGTAGTTGTCACATCTTCTACATTAGCTTGTCCGGCAACCCATGCTACAACGTTTTCTTCCAGAGCCAGAGACTCAATTTCCTGCATCCGTTCAGGGTTTTGATAGAACCATTGCGCAACCTGATCGGGTTCTTCATAACTTTGCGCCTGCTCCTGAATCAACTCCCGAATCTGTTCGGGCTGCGCAACCAATTTATTTGCCTGCACGATTTCGGCGAGGATCAACCCCAATCGCACGCGACGCTCTGCCTGTCCAGTGAACATATCGGCAACTAGTTTCATGGTCTGAACCCCGCGCGACTGCATGTCGGCTTCAGTCATTTTTAAAAGCCGGTCCGTTTCCATTGCAACCAGACTTTGCGGCAAATCCAGCGTGCTTTTCTGCAGCAGCAACTCCATGGTTTGCTCTTTGAGCTTGGTCTGAATGCGGCGCTTGACTTCACGCTCAAGATTTGTCTTCACTTCAGCCTTGAGTTTATCCACATCGCCGTCTTCAACGCCCAAAGCTTTGGCGAACTCCGCATCGAGCGCTGGAAATACCGGTGCCTGCACTTCCTTTACTTGCACTTCAAAGTGCGCAGACTTGCCTGCAAGTTCCTTTGCAGCATATTCGACGGGAAAAGTCACATCGAATCCCTTGCTGGCTCCAGCCTCGAGTCCAATCAGACTTTGCTCGAAATCCTTGAGCAAACGGCCTTCGCCAATCACTGCAGCGAAATCCTCGCCCCTTCCGCCTTCAAACTCCACGCCTTCAACGGTTCCCTGATAATCGAACTTGACCAGGTCGCCCTCTGCTGCGGCGCGCTGCACCCCTTCAAATGTGCGGCGCTGCTTCTGGAGCACCTCCAGGGTTTTTGCCACGTCGGCATCGCTCAATTCGACAACAGGGCGATCAATCTTGCCTGTGTCCAATGCCTCTATCTTGACTTCAGGATAGACCTCGAAGCTGGCACTGAAAGTCATTTCTGCAGCAGCAGTCTGCCCAGCCTTGGGCTCAAAGCGCGGATAGCCTGCAATTTTAAGTCGATGTGCCTGTACTGCTTCACCAAACCGGCTCTGCAGCGCCTCGCCCAAAATTTCCTGACGCACACCCGGGCCATGTTGACGCGCAACGGCTGCCAATGGCGCCTTGCCCGGACGGAACCCATGCATCTTGACGTTGCGTGCCAGACGCTTGAGGCGGTTTTGCACTTCGGCTTCCACTTGATCCATGGGCACGTTAATGTCCAGGCGCCTAACCAGACCTTCGAGAACTTCAAGATTTGCTTGCATCACAATACTTCCTGGCTGAATTAATTAAGAAGGGTAATAAGAAAAACCCGGTGGTGCGAAAGGGGGGACTCGAACCCCCACGCCTTGCGGCGCTGGAACCTAAATCCA
>NCIF01000071.1 GCA_002256785.1 Hydrogenophilales bacterium 17-61-9 | reverse complement strand
GCCTTGAAGGTCTGGTGCAGGGTTTTGGCGTCCCACTTGCCCGGAGCCATCTGTTTGACGGTTGCCGGAAACGGTGCCGTACCCAAACTCGCCCACTGCCGCGCCGAACCCTGGGGGTCGAGATCAACGATGACCGTGTCGCCCCGGCGCGAAAGCCCCGCTGCCAGATTCATCGACAGCGTGGTTTTGCCCGCGCCGCCTTTTTGATTGATGACAGCAGTGATGTGCGTCGGCATTTCAGCCGCCGCTGGCCAGTGCGTCAATGCGCGCCGCCAGCGCGAAATCCGAATCCGCCAACTCACCGCCATCGCGCCCTTCAAGGGTGACGTTGACGTAGGTAGCCGCAAAATTGATGTTTTGCGGATGCACGCCGCATTCTTCTGACAGTGCTGCGAGCGCGTCGAGAAAGTCACGGGTCTGTCCATAGCGCTCGAACGTGAAGCGCTTGAAGAGCGTCGGCGGCTTGCCGCGCGACTCCCAGCCTGCCGGGTTACCCACCGTGTTTGTGTCAGCCATGACGTGCATTCTCCGTAGGGGTATACCCGCTCAGGCCCTGGTTGAGAGCCTGAACGTGCTCAAGCTCTTCGCGAAGAATACCTTCGAACAAGGCCGCGCAATCACCGTCGCGCATGCGTTGGGCATGCACAAGCGCTTGCTGATACAGGCGTACGGCATCGATTTCGATTTGCTGATCGGCTTCGAGCAAGGCTTCGGCAGTCCGTCCAAGTCGGGACGGTGCCAGGTTGCCCGCGGACGGCGACACCCCCAGCAAAATCAGCTTTTCCATCAGGCGCTCAGCGTGACCGAGTTCCTCGACGGCTTCCTGCCGCAGATGCTGCGCAAGACGCTCGTCGCCCCACAGTCGGGCGAGCACGCTTTGCGCCAGATACTGCTGCACCGCTCCCATCTCGTGGGTGAGCGCACGCGTAATCCACCCCAGTGTTCTCGGATCGACACTCATGTCGAGATCAGCCCGGACAACTCAGAACAAGGTACGCAGGGACGATGCATCAGCCAGATCAGCTCTGCGTCATCGTAATTTCAGCATCACGACCACCGCCCGACGAATCCGGGGTGGCGGGCAGAATGCCTTCGACTTCGCTGTGGACGCGCGCGATGATGTGCGCTGCCACCAGGCCGTCGCCGACGCGTTCACACGCATCCGCTCCGGCACGAACCGCTGCGTTTACCGCGCCGGTTTCACCGCGAACCAGTATGGTCACGTAGCCACCGCCGACGAATTGTCGACCTACCAGACGGACTTCAGCCGCCTTGGTCATTGCGTCAGCCGCTTCGATTGCGGGGACAAGTCCGCGGGTTTCAATCATGCCCAGTGCTACACCAGTCACGCTCGCCATGTGTATTTCTCCTGTAATCAGTTGTGGGGGCGATGAGCCGCCGTCCACGAATTAAGCGCTGCGTCGATCAGGCGTTGGGTGCGGAAGGCAGAATGCCTTCGACTTCGCTGTGGACGCGCGCGATGATGTGCGCTGCCACCAGGCCGTCGCCGACGCGTTCGCACGCATCCGCACCGGCACGAACCGCCGCGTTGACCGCGCCGGTTTCACCGCGAACCAGTACGGTGACGTAGCCGCCGCCGACGAACTGACGACCGACCAGACGGACTTCAGCCGCTTTGGTCATCGCGTCAGCTGCTTCGATTGCGGGGACAAGTCCGCGAGTTTCAATCATGCCCAGTGCAACTCCAGAAACGCTAGCCATTTTTTGCTCCTAAATTAAGGGGGGTGTTTCGTGTATAGAAAAAATCAGGCGGCTGTCGGCGCAACCGGCAGAATACCTTCGACTTCACTGTGAACGCGCGCAATGATGTGTGCGGCGACCAAGCCATCACCGACGCGTTCGCACGCATCAGCACCGGCACGAACCGCTGCGTTGACCGCACCGGTCTCACCGCGAACCAGAACAGTGACATAACCACCACCGACAAACTGACGACCGATCAGACGAACTTCAGCTGCCTTGGTCATCGCGTCAGCGGCTTCGATTGCGGGAACCAGACCACGAGTTTCGATCATGCCCAGTGCAATACCCATACGTTCAGCCATTTAAGTACTCCTTCTATCTGTCAAAAGTTAAAAACGAATTCTTGCCCTGCCATCCGGACGCCTCGACTCTCACGTCCCCTGCCCTGCCTGCTTTGCCCCAATCGCCAAGAACGCTAGGCGTCCCAGTCATCGATGATTCCGCAGATCGTGAGGTCGGTCATGACCGTCACGTCGGGCATCGCCAGGCGGGCAGCGGAGCCCACGTTGGTAAATACCCATTTGCCTGGTGGCACCCCGACGGGGTCGGTTGCCACAAGCCGTACACCCTTATTATTCTCCAGCAGCCGCAACGAAGCGGACTGAAGTCCAGGAATTCGTTGCGTACATACCAGATCACCCAGTACGCGCATGATTTCCATCAGTGCCGCCTTCCAGTCAAGCTCGACGCATTCATGAGCCCAGACCCTCTGCATCCCAGTGATCAATGATCCCGACGATGGTGAGATCGGACGGGAAGTCGCGCGCACCAGCGGCTTCACGCGCTGCCGACGAGCTCACGCAAATCACCCAGTCACCCGGGATGCAACCGACGGCGTCAACCGCCACCGCGCGCACACCGCCGATTTTTTCCTGCACGACCAGGAGAGGCTTGTGGCCAAACTGATCGAGGCGGTTGGTCGAAACCAGCGTCTTTTCAACTCTCATGATTCTCATCAGGGCGTCCTTAGCGAATCATTCTATTCAATGCCCGGCGTCGGCAACGTTGTCTTCGACGAAGCCGCATCGCTCGGGCCCGTGACGATCCGAAACCGCCATCTGGCAATTGATCAAGCCCTGTGCTGCCAGCGCCGGGTAACGCGCAAGCGTCGCCGCCTTGACGCGCTTCGCCCGTAGCACCGCACGTTCGCGCGAGCCCGGCACGCGCGACGAGTAATAAAAATGCACCAGCACCGGCACGGCGAGGCCGTGCTTGATATTAAGCCCGCTAAATATCTTGATCCCGACATCCATGTCGGCCGCGCCTTCTTCGACGGTGTCGAGGTGGGCGAAATAAAACTGGTTTCGAAGCTGCAACTCCGACATCGCTTCACCTGCGCAGATGAACTCTTCGTCGTGGCCGAGAACTTCGTAGCGACCCGCGTGATGCTGAATCACGTATTCGATCTGCGACAGATTTGCCTCAGCGAGCGCCATCACCAGACGGCACATGCCGTCGGTCATAGGGCCCTCGCCTTCGGCCCAGCCGCCAGCGCTTTCGGTCTTGCCGACGGTTGCAGCGAGGCATGCCCGCGCCGACTCGCGGCTCATGCCGAGCGTGTCCTTGTAAAGCGCACCGGTATCGAGATAGCGGTAAGCATTGATATCGCCCTTTGCGTCGGGCAAATGAATGCGCAGCGCGTCCAGATCGGTGTCGAGGCCGATCAACAGAATTTCGGGCGCAGCACCGATGCCGTGAGTGTTTTCGATTGCCGAGCGCAATTCGTTTAAGCGCGCCAGTGCAGATTCGAGCGCCAACTTGTCGTTGCTCCCGTGCGCGGCACAGCCCTGCGAGCAGGCGTGTGAACTGCTGAAGTGATATACCGCGAGCTTCAGATAATTCAGCGATTCGCCATTCGGTATCGCCCCTGTCAGACGCTCCAGTTCACGCGCACTCCAGTCGCCCATGTCGGATTCGATGTCGAACATCGCGCCGGCGTAGGCTTTGACGAACACATTTTCGTTCGGCGCGAGGCGAAACACGAACGGCAACAAACCCTGCAAACGGCCATCGGCGCATGGCGACACGTCGAGCGTGTGATAGCCGCACGAGGCGATGAAAGCGGCGTCGAGCACCATGCGTTCACGCCACGGCGCCTGATCGGCGTCAACCTGATCGATACAGGTTTTGAAGCTGCGGAAAATGCAGTACGAATGCAGGGCCCGCAGATTCAGCCCCGACACCCAAGCCTCGCCGAGCAGGTCGGCGGGCAACTCGAAGCCCAGGCGATCCTGCGCCATGCGCTGCGCACGGGCGACGAAGTCGAGTTCATGCTGCTCGGCGGAGATTGCCTTGAGTGTGTCCACGATGCGGGTGAAACGGCCACGCACGGTCGCTTCGTACGTCGCCAGCCGACGATTCAACTCGGCGTCGACCAACGCGTGTTCACAACGCTGCCCTGCCCCGATCACGCACGCCGGGTTATCTAATTCGGCATGAATCAGTTCGGTATGGCGCGATCCGCCAAGCCTCGACCTGTTCTCCGGCCCGGCGTCACCGTTCGCGTTCAGCACCCTGCGGTGATTGACCGCAAGGGACTGCTGCATGGCAGAGAGGCGTTTACGCGTGTTCATCGCTCAATCAACCCCGCGCGCCACCGGACAAGGTCACGGTTGCACCTTTGTGCGTCGCACCCGCCGAGCCGGTGATGCGCGACTCGGGGAGAACGACGGGCTCGACGATTTCGCGGTCCCGGAACACCAGCGCATTGACGCCGACACCCCGCGGGTTACCACGCTGCGACGGATTGCGTATCAGGGACGAGGTACCCTCGGTGCCGGTGACGCGCGTTTCTGCGTCCCACGAATCGCCGGTCAGGCGCGAGGCTTCGCGGCCTTCGCCGGTCAGACGACGCGCGGCAGCGATGGTATCGGCCTGCTCGACTTTCGCCGTCGCGGTATCGCGCTGGCGGAATTCGGGCGTGCCGGTAATCAGGCCGTTGGCCTTGTTCACCGGGCCGGTGATGCGCTCGGTGTTAAAGCCGGTGCCGGTCAGCGTTTCGAAACTGCGCTCTCGCTGCGCGGAACGCGCCGGCGTCTGGACGCTAAAATCCTGCGGGGCGGCCGGACGGTCGGGCATGCCGAACGAACGTGCGCGCGACACAAAGCGACCGCTGGTCGGACATGCGCCAGCCATATTGTCGACGCCGACGTACTGAGTGCCGGAAATGATTTCACACGCGCCGCGTTCGTCGCCGGTCATGACCGAGCCGCCCGAACCGGGACGGTCGCCGGTCACGGCTGACGCCGAAATCACGCCGATGTCACGCACGCGAGCCTGCTGCTTGGCCAGATCCGGCGCGGCACAAAAGCCTGCGAACTGACCGCGCCCAACGTACGAGCTTCCACTCACCGGCGAACAGCCGCCGTATTCGTTGCCGGTAACATGCTGCGAACGGCCCACATCGCTCCCGGTAACTTGCGAACCGCGCAGGGTCTGATCGACCGCGACCTTGGCGACGGGTTGAATCTGGGTGCTCACCGGGCAGATCGCTTGCAGCTGATCCGCGCCGATGTAATCAATACCGGTGACGGGTTTGCACCCGAACGACT
Organism: Hydrogenophilales bacterium 17-61-9; assembly: GCA_002256785.1. GTDB lineage: Bacteria > Pseudomonadota > Gammaproteobacteria > Burkholderiales > Thiobacillaceae > Thiobacillus. The sequence goes on along the minus strand of NCIF01000071.1, from coordinate 7,362 downwards.
CGTCACCAGAGAGCTTTGGGCTCGGGGCTACCTCAGTACCACTCACCGGACGACCGGCAAGCGTGTGCATCGTGCCAACCTTTTTGGGGCTGGGCGTCTTACACAGCGGCGCGAAGTCCGACTGCGTGTAGTACTGATTGCCGGTGATCGCGCGGCACGCGCCTGGTTCGTCGCCGGTCACTTTTTCCGAACGGCCAACGTTGCTGCCCGAAACCGACTCTCCGTCGCGCGTCGCCATGACGCTGACCTTGCGCGGATGCGCCGGGGCCTGGGTACTGCAGACTGTTGAATACTGCTCTGCGGCGAGGTATTCAGTGCCGGTGATCCCCCGACACGCGCCAGGCTCGTCACCCGTGATGTGCGACGAATGACCGACGGCAGTTCCGGAGACGGTCTTGCCCGCTGCGGTGTGCGACACCGCAACCTTGTCCGGTGCGGTGTCAGGGGCGCTGGTCATGTAGCCGGTGCCGGTCAAACGGCGATCCGAACCGGGTTCATCACCGGTCACTTTTTCGCTACGACCGACAGTCGTACCCGATATATTTTTGCCTTTCGCGGTGACCGAGATACCCACCTTGGCGGCGGGCGGTACAGGACGGGAACCACAAAACTCAGCGTAGCGTTCAGAAGACAGGTATTCGGTGCCGGTGATGCCACGGCAGGCGCCAGGCTCATCACCAGTGACGCGCTCGGAACGACCGACTTCGGTGCCGGTGACGCGCTGTTCGCGCGACGTGGTCGACACGCCGACTTTCGGTGGGTTCGGCTCTGGGCGGGTGTTACACACCGACACAAATTGTTCATTGCCAACGTATTCGGTGCCGGTGACGGCGCGGCACGAACCCGCTTCGTTACCGGTTACGCCCAGCAGGCGGTCGGTCATGGTGCCCGTGACGGTTTGTCCCGCCAGGGTATGACCCTCTTCAACTTTGACCGGCGGCGCTTTCACGTCGCGATTGCGCGTGCGGCCCGTCGGACGCGCTTTATCAGCGGTCGAGGTGGACGACGAGGTAGCACCACGGCCCGTGAGCGATTGCACCAGGCGGCGCTGCATGGAAATTTGACGACCCGTTGCACCCTTGGTGATTGCAGCCTGCCAATCCTGGCCCGGCATCGATGCAGCGATTTTTGTTGCCTGCGCCACACGCTTCAGACCAGCCTTACCGTCTTGTGCAAGCGCGGTGCGACGGGCACGGGCGAGCGCGCGACCGGTAGCCTGTTCACCATGCCTGGCAGCGCGAACCTGAACGGGTTCGCTGCTTGCGGCCGCAGCCGGCGCGGCTGGCGTGCCGCACGTGGAGGGATTGGTTCCGCCACAACCGCAGCCACAGCCGGCCGATCGGGCTTCCGCACGCACCGCCTCATGAACAGGGCGCACGCGCCCCGAGGGACGGGTCGCTGCGGTCTTTTGCAACGCAGCCTTTCCCGACTTGGACAGCGCTTCGCGGCGCGCACGCGCGGGGTTGACACCGGAGGCATTGCGCAGTTGCACCATCAGCATTTGATCGTCCGCACGCGACGATGCCACATCACGGGAAGCCGGTGTGCTGCCCGCGGCAGACACGGGCTCGATCCAGCTTGCAGTCGTGGTACGTGCTTTAGCGGGAGCCGATTTGCCAGCTCCATTTTTGCCGTGCAAGGCCATGGCCTGTCGGCGCTTCAACGCCAGTTCCCGACCCGATAAGGTCGCGCTGGCAGGACTTTCTGCGGCATGTATCATCACAGTCCTTGAAAAATTCGGTTCGTTTCGGAGACGACCCTCGCCGGTCGTCGCCGCAACGAACTGGGTTTAAAGTTCGTTGCGTGTATTTGCCGGCGGGACAGTCCCGCAGGCGCATCGATGTCTTGGTGCATCAGATTGAATCAGCCAGAGCCGATTCACTCCTTGCCCCAATCAACGATAGACGACGAATGACACGCCCTGGCTTTGTGCGTAGTTGTCGTACGCAAGGAAGCGAACCAGGTGGTTCGGGAATTCGCGATGACAAGCTTCGATTTCGGCCAGAACAGCATCGATCGACTGCTCGCCGAACATCGGCAGCTTCCACATGTACCAGTAATTCACGCGAGCGGAAACGCCCTTCTCGCTGTGCTCGACGGCGGGGTTCCAGCCTTGCGAGATCGCGTAAGCAATCTGGCGACGGATCTGGTCGGCGGTCATCGTGGGCAGGTACGAGAAGGTTTCGTACTTGGTAGCGGCTTTGTAGGCTTGTACGGCCATTTCTATGTCCTTTCAGGTTGGGTTCAGGCGGGCACGCATGCGCACCTCACCTTCACACATCAATTACTTGTTCGCGATGTCCAGCTTGTCGACGGTATCGAATTCGAACTTGATTTCTTTCCAGGTTTCCATGGCGATCTTCAGTTCGGGCGAGTGCGTGGCAGCGGCGGTCAGAATTTCTTTGCCCTCTTTCTCGATTTCCCGGCCTTCGTTACGCGCTTGAACACAAGCTTCCAATGCGACGCGGTTGGCGTGCGCACCTGCGGCGTTGCCCCAGGGATGGCCCAGCGTGCCGCCGCCAAACTGCAGAACGGAGTCGTCGCCAAAGATATTGACCAGTGCAGGCATGTGCCAGACGTGAATACCGCCCGAAGCGACGGCGAATGCGCCGGGCATCGAACCCCAATCCTGGTCGAAGAAGATGCCGCGCGAACGGTCTTCCGGCACGAATGATTCACGCAGCAGATCGATCCAGCCCAGCGTCGAAGCGCGGTCGCCTTCGAGTTTGCCGACGACGGTACCGGTGTGCAGGTGATCGCCGCCCGACAGACGCAGAATTTTGGTGAGCACACGGAAGTGAATACCGTGGTGCGGGTTGCGGTCGACCACGGCGTGCATCGCACGGTGGATGTGCAACAACATGCCATTGTCACGACACCAGTTGGCCAGACCTGTGTTGGCACAGAAGCCGCCGGTGATGTAGTCGTGCATGATGATCGGTGCGCCGATTTCCTTGGCGTACTCGGCACGCTTGTACATGTCTTCCGGGGTCGGCGCGGTAACGTTCAGGTAGTGACCTTTACGCTCGCCGGTTTCGGCTTCAGCCTTCAGGGTAGCTTCCTGAACGAAGTCGAAACGCTGACGCCAGCGCATGAAGGGCTGCGAGTTGATGTTCTCGTCGTCCTTGGTGAAGTCCAGACCGCCGCGCAGGCATTCATACACCGCACGACCGTAGTTCTTGGCCGACAGACCGAGTTTCGGTTTGATGGTACAGCCCAGGAGCGGACGACCATATTTGTTCATTACGTCACGCTCGACCTGGATCCCCAGCGGCGGGCCGCCACAGGTTTTCACGTAAGCGATCGGGAAGCGCACGTCTTCCAGACGCAGCGCGCGAATCGCCTTGAAGCCGAACACGTTGCCGACCAGCGAGGTGAACACGTTGACGACCGAACCTTCTTCAAACAGGTCGATCGGGTAGGCGATGAACGCGTAGAAACAGGTGTCGTCGCCGGGCACGTCTTCGATGCGGTAGGCGCGACCCTTGTAGTAGTCCATGTCGGTCAGGAGGTCAGTCCACACCGTGGTCCAAGTACCGGTCGACGACTCAGCGGCGACGGCGGCGGCGGCTTCTTCGCGATCGATCCCGGGCTGCGGGGTGATTTTGAAGCAAGCGAGAATGTCAGTATCCAGCGGGGTGTATTCCGGCATCCAGTATGTCTGGCGATATTCTTTAACACCGGCGCTGTAAGTTTTAGCAGCCATGATTCCTCCCAAGAAAGGTTAGGGTTCCGTAACAAGCCACACTAGCGTGCACGATGCAGCGCATGATGCAGCGGCTTTATCATCAATAACAGTCGATATTATCTATTTGTCATATAGACTAAAATCTATGTCCTGAGACGCTCCGGATTACACTATGCGCCAACATCTTACCTTTCGCCAACTCGAAATTTTCGAGGCCATCGCCCGACTGAACAGCTTCACTCGGGCCTCCGAAGAACTCTTCCTCACCCAGCCCACTGTCTCCATGCAGATTAAAAAGCTATCCGAGACGCTGGGCGTTGCGTTGTATGACCAGATTGGCAAAAAAATTCTTCTCACCCCAGACGGCCAGGAGCTGGCGCAGGCCACGCGCGAGATATTCAGCATCCTCGCTCACTTCACCATGTCGGTGGCCGAACGGCAGGGGCTGAAACAGGGCAAGCTGAGCCTGATGGCAATCACCACCGCCTCCTACTTCGCGCCGCGTCTGTTGGGCGAATTCGCCAAGCTGTATCCCGGCATCGACGTCTCGCTGCGCGTCACCAACAAGGAGCAGGTGCTCGCCAGCATGGCCGACAATCTCGCCGACCTGTATTTTCTCGGCCAGCCGCCAGAAGACATCGACGTCGTCGCCACGCCCATCATGGACAACCCCATCATCGTCGTGGCCGCGCCGGGTCACCCGCTGGCCCACCAAAAAAAAATCCCGCTCGAACGCATCGCGCGGGAAACCTGGCTGATGCGCGAAAAAGGCTCCGGCACCCGCAACGCGATCGAACGGCGCTTTGCCGAACACGCCCTCAACATTCACCCACGCCTGGAGCTGGGCAGCAACGAGGCGATCAAGCAGGCCATCCTCGCCGGCCTCGGCATTTCCGCCCTGTCCCGCCACGCCTTCACTCTCAACGCGCCAGACCAGTTCGCAGTGTTGGACGTGGAAGGCTTCCCCATCTTGCGCCACTGGTACGCCGTGTACCCGGCCGGGCGGCAACTGACGGTTACGGCGCAGGCGTTTCTGGACTATCTGCTCGGGCGGGGGGAGGCGGCACCTGCGGTAGCGGGCAAGAGGTAAAGCAGATGCCGTTGGTGTATGGATGCCTGACCCGGGTATTGGTCTGCTCGATATCGTTCCAGGCCAGGTAGTGCGGGCAACCATGGCTCTCGACCTTGCCGCAATACTCGGATCCCGACCAGTCAGAATGCGCAGCACACCCCGGCCATGGGCATTCTGCATGCCCATGGCCGGGGTGTCCCCAGGGACAGGGCCAAGTTCGTGGACAGGTTCACCCGCTTGGCCCGAAACGACTACGAGCCCGCCTGCTTCCATCTTGGCTGGATATGCCAATAGGGCGACGGTGTACCCCGGGATGACGATGAAGCACGCCGTTTGCTCGAACAGGTTGCTGCCCAAGGCATGAAGCAGCCCAGCTTGCCTTGGGCAGGTTTCACGAGCGCAGGGAAGGCGTGCCGCTGGACGCGACCCAGGTCCTCTAATGGCATGCCCTGGTCCTGCACTTCGCTCGCTCCGGGCCGGGACTGTTTGACAACGCAACCATTGCCGGGCGGGCTTAACCCGCCTACGATCCAATGGCCTCGCGGATGGACCCGCCGCGTTAAGCACAGGCTCTGATGCCGGCCCGGCAATGGCTGGCCAACCCGCCACGGCAACACCCGGCAACCATCTGGAATAAGGTCTGGTTGGCGTTGGCTATAGTGTCATCTGCGGCGCGGCCAGCCCGACCACCAGCGCGGAAAGGAACGGACATCTCCCCCTGTCATTGAGGCGTGCCAGCGTTTTGCTGCTGCGCCAACCGAACGGAGCCTCGCTTGCAAACCAACGACCATCCGCCGCACTGGCACAGCCTGACAGCCAGTGACACCCTCATCCGCCTGGACGCGTCGCGCAGCGGCCTGACACCCGACGCCGTCGCGGCGCGACACGCACAATACGGCACTAATCAACTGCCGCCGCCGCAGCGCCAGCCTGCCTGGCAGCGCCTGCTGCTGCAGTTCCACAACGTGCTGATCTACGTGCTGCTGGCCGCCGGCGTGATCACCGCGCTGCTCGGGCACTGGCTCGATTCGGGCGTGATCTTTGGCGTGGTCATCATCAACGCACTGATCGGCTTCATCCAGGAAGGCCGCGCCGAAGAGGCACTCGCCGCCATCCGCAGCATGCTGTCGCTGCACGCCATCGTCACCCGTGCAGGCGAGCGCCACGAAATTCCCGCCGAAGGCCTGGTGCCAGGTGACATCGTGCACCTGGCATCGGGCGATCGCGTGCCGGCTGACCTCAGACTGATCGACGTCAAGAGCTTGCGGGTGATGGAAGCCGCGCTGACCGGCGAATCGCTCGCGGTCGAGAAGCAGGTCGATGCAGTGGCGGAAAACGCCGCGCTCGGCGACCGCGCCTGCATGGCGTGGTCGGGCACGCTGGTCACCTACGGCCAGGGCACCGGCGTGGGCGCGGTTATCCGGCGAGTGAAATGTTCCTCGCTGCGGTCGGCCTGGCGGTGGCGGCGATCCCGGAAGGATTGCCGGCGATCATGACCATCACGCTTGCCGTCGGCGTCACCCGCATGGCGCACCGCCGCGCCATCATCCGCCGCCTGCCCGCGGTGGAAACCCTGGGCGCAGTCAGCGTCATCTGCTCGGACAAGACCGGCACCCTGACGCGCAACGAAATGACGGTGCAGACCGTCATCGGCGCTGACGGCATGTTCGCGGTGTCGGGCAGCGGCTACGCGCCCGAGGGTGGCTTCAGCCGCGACGATCAGCCGATCGATCCCGAATCGCAACCCCTGCTGCAGGAACTGGCACACGCCGCCCTGCTGTGCAACGACGCCGAGCTGCGCGACACCGACGCCGGCTGCCAGCTGGCCGGCGACCCCACCGAGGGCGCGCTCTTGACCCTGGCGATGAAGGCCGGACTCGACCCGCGCCAGATTCGCGAAGCGCTGCCGCGCAGCGACGTCATTCCGTTCGAGTCCGAACACCGCTTCATGGCCACGCTCAACCACGACCATGCCGGGCGTGGCTTCATCTATCTGAAAGGTGCGCCGGAGCGCGTGCTGGCGCTGTGCATGACGCAGCGCAGCGCGGACGGCGAGGCGCCGCTCGATTCCGGCTATTGGCATGTGCGCATGGAGGCCGCCGCTGCCCAGGGCATGCGGCTCCTGGCGCTGGCGGTGCGGCACGAAACCACGACGACGCTGAACTTCTCCGACATCGAGGACGGCGGCTTCACCCTGCTGGCGGTCTTGGGCCTGGCCGACCCGCCGCGCGAGGAAGCTATCCAGGCGATCGCCGACTGCCGCGCCGCCGGCATCCGGGTCAAGATGATCACCGGCGACCACGCCGCCACCGCGCTGGCCATCGGCACACAACTGGGGCTGGGCGGCCACTCGCCCGGCGAAGGGGTGCGCGCGGTGACAGGCGCCGACATCGAGACCCTCGACGACGCACAACTGCGCGACGTGGTGGCGCAGACCGACATTTTTGCCCGCGCCAGCCCCGAACATAAGCTGCGCATGGTCGAGGCCTTGCAAAGCCTGGGACACGTCACCGCGATGACCGGCGACGGCGTCAACGACGCGCCCGCGCTGCGGCGCGCCGACGTCGGCGTGGCGATGGGCAACAAGGGCACCGAGGCCGCC
>NCIF01000070.1 GCA_002256785.1 Hydrogenophilales bacterium 17-61-9 | reverse complement strand
CTGTTGAGCGGTGCTTTTGCCTACAAGATAAAGAAGCCCCTGAATCTGGGATTTCTTGATTTCAGCACGCTCGACAAGCGCTTGCAGGCCTGCCAGGAAGAAGTGCGCCTGAACCGGCGGCTGGCGCCAGCCCTCTACCTTGGGGTGGCGCCCATCGCCGGGTCGCCAGCCCATCCGCACATTAACGGCGCCGGAACGCCATTCGAATATGCCGTCAAAATGCGTCAATTTCCGCCGGATGCCACGCTCGACCGTCTGCAAGCAGAGGGCCGTTTAACCTCGGCGCAAATCGAAGCCATCGCGCCCCCCCTCGTCCGCTTCCACCTGGATGATTGCGCGCGCACGGATGCGCGCAGCCCATGGGGAGACCCGGAACAGGTGTGGCAACCCGTAGCGCAGAATTTCGTGCAAATTTCTCCTCTGCTCACCACCCCGTCCGACCGCCGGCAACTCGATGCCCTGAAACAGTGGAGCGCATCCGAACATGCGCGCCTCACCCCCTTGATGGCCGCCCGCAAGCGCGAGGGCTTTATCCGGGAATGCCACGGCGACCTGCATCTCGGCAATCTTGCCTGGGTCAACGACCGCTTGCTGGTATTCGACTGTCTTGAGTTCAACCCGGAATTGCGCTGGATCGATATCCAGTCCGACATCGCCTTCTGCATCATGGACCTGATTCAGCGCGACCATAGGGATTGGGCCTGGCTGCTGCTTAACCGCTGGCTGGAAAAAACCGGGGACTATGCCGGGCTGGCGCTGCTGCGTTATTACATGGTCTATCGGGCACTGGTGCGCGCGAAAATCGCGGGCCTGCGAGCGGGACAAACCCACGGCGTCGCGTGCGCCGCTGCCCTGACCGAAGCGCACACGCTGCTTGAGCTCGCGACGAAATTGACCCGGCCATGGCCTGTGCGACTCGACATCACGCACGGATTGTCAGGCTCGGGCAAGACCACTGCCACCCAAACCCTCATGCAAAGACCCGGGGCGATCCGCCTGCGTTCCGATGTCGAGCGCAAGCGCCTGGCCGGGCTGGATGCTCTCGCCCAAAGCCGCTCGGGCGTCGGCCAAAATCTGTACGCTGCCGACGCCACCCGCCAAACCTATACCTGTCTGGCTCAACTGGCAGGCGGCCTGCTCGATGCAGGCTGGCCGGTGATCGTCGATGCCGCATTCCTTGCACGCTGGCAACGCGATCTATTGCGCGAACAGGCGAACTCGCACGGCGTGCCATTTCATATTCTGGATTTTGAGCTGCCCATGGCCACCTTGCGCGACCGGGTTACCCAGCGTAGCCGTAGCGGCGTCGATGCGTCGGAAGCCGGAATGGAGGTGTTGCAGCATCAGATCGCAACCGAAGAAAAGCTTGCTGCCGATGAGCAGGCCAACGTGACGGCTCATCGATAGCCGTAATAACAAGGAATCAACAAGCTGGCGCCTTTCATGCCAGAAGCTGCGCCTGGCGTGAACTCAGCGTCCATCCCCGCTGATCGCGCCGCCTTGCCGGGCAAGCGCAAATGGGGGCGTCAGGGTCAAGAGCACGGCCCATCTCAGCGCGCTACAGTATTTTTTCATACGCCCCCTACTCGACGTGACGCTGCGACAGGTCAACCCCTGCCGCGATCAAATAATCACGCACATGGCGCAACTCCTGTTTGTTGCAGGTATTGCTGTTGTGCGGTCGGTGCAAAAAACCCTCTACACCATTGAGCTCCACGCGAAAACTCGCGCCGTGATGCGGCTCCAGCCTGGCGCCCAGATGCGTCAACATCGATTCAATCTCGCGCCAATGCACATTGCCGCTCACCGGACCATCGAAAATGGAACGCAACAGGCTCTCGTGTTTGTGACTCATGGCGCGGGGCCTCACGGTAAAACATCCCGCAAGAATAGATCCGGAAAGCCAGAATGCGAATAGCGGGCGTGGCGCCCGACCATGGGTTTCACCTTACCCCGGGTCAAAAGCGAATCACGGAATTCGATTTAAACCTTCCGCACTCGTCCTGCTACTTCCGGCACATCAATCTGCACACTCAACCCGTTTATGAAGACGCTGGCACAACAATCCGGTTTTTCCTGCCTGGCCGCATCCAGGGTGCGGAAATTGCGTTCCCTGCCCGAACCTTACCTATCGAACTGGCGGCCGTTGCAACGGCAGAACCTGACCGACAACACGTTTACAGATGAATGAACGGTTTCGAGCGATTTTGGCGGCATTTCCCCGCCAGATCACAGCCTTGCCCCGCTGTATCCACGCTATGCCGCGGCCTCACCCCGCCAGCCTTGCCCATATGCGCCCTGACCGCCATACTGTCTGGACGAATTGGTCCTTTTATCAGCCCACTTCTGCCCTGTCGGGCACGCTGCAGGCTTACCCCTCGGCAACGCAATCATTACCCGGGTGCATCCCGAAGCCCCGCACTCTTTCGAACACCCGCGCGCATCGGTGCACCGCACCGATGCGCGCATGGCCAACCTTGAGGAATCGAAGCATGGCAAAAGAAGAACTAGTAGAAATGGAAGGCGTCGTTAACGAAGTCCTGCCGCAAACGCGCTTTCGCGTCACCCTGGACAACGGCTTTGAAATCACTGCCTATGCTTCCGGAAAAATGCGCAAGCACCGTATCCGCATCCTGGCCGGCGATAAGGTCACCATCGAAATGTCGCCCTACGACCTGACCAAAGGCCGCATCAACTTCCGCCACAAGGAAGCTTATTCGGGCGGCGCACGGCCCCCGGCGCGTTTTAACTGACCGCGCTTAACGCCCAACGCGTTCATTAAGGCCCGTCTGATAGACGGGCCTTTTTACTGGCAAAACCTGATACCGGATAAAACGGCCAGGCGCAAAATTCGTTGATTAAACGCGCGCAGTGCCGATGTCTGGATAAGGGGATGCATTCGTGTGAAATCGCCGTGCCGCCAAACATCTTCCTGCTCTCTCTCGTATCCCGAATTAACGCCTCTCTTCGACGGCGCCCAGCTCCTCACCGTAATCCAGCTTGCGCAGCGCAATGGACGCATCAGCCGACCGGTTCTCCGCAGCAATTTGGCGGTCGAGGTCGCGTATCTCCTCGTTAGCAAATATCCGTACCTTCTCGCTTGGATCGGCAAGCCAAGGCTCGAGTAGTTCTTTGCGACGGGTGTAGAGGTTTGCAAACCCAAATTCACCAGATACGACACCTGACTCGTGCAGCGCCGATCGCACCTCGTCCAGCAATGGGCTATCAGCACCAAGTCTCGTGACGACGGCGCGCAAATGCTCATAGATACAGGGCTTCCCCTCAAAGGCCGACAGGACACCGAGCACGAACGCTAGATCCTGATCATTGCCGCCCGCGATCAATGCGGCCAATCGCATCTCAAGGCCGTTTGACAGGTCAGGAAACACTGAGGCAAGCAGTCTCCCCCCATCGAACTTGAAACGCCACGATTCGGCGTCGAACCATATACGAGCTTCATGCAACAGGATGTCAGGAGCAGCGGCAAGTGGTGGCCGGAGGTCGTCCACTGTGAAAGGCACTGCATCGTAGCGCGACGGTGCAGCGTCAGTTCGAGCAAACGCCTGCCGCTCTCCAAGGTAGGCCACAACTTTGGCAGGCCAGCGCTCGGCGATGACGGCCGCGATATCTTCGGCGTCATATTCGAGTTCAGGGTAGGGAACTAGTGCATTGAGCACGATGCTCGCCTGATCTTCATTGAGCGCACGAATGATCGGGTTCCCACGCCAGGAAAACCAGGGCATCCGAACCCAACTCAAGTTCTTTGCCGCCGCGAGGAATCGAATCGCTGGAAGGAATATCGCCTCAACCAACGTGCCGGGATGGCCGGCAAACTGACTACTTGCCGCAGTCAACGCATTGCGTACTCCATGCTCATCACCAAGCTGGATCGCGCTATCGAGAGCACGACGAAGCAATTCTTCGTCGAACGGATCTGCGAACCGCAGATACCAGGCAAGCTGGCGAATATGCGTTCCCGAACGAAGCCACCCATCGACCCGTTCAAGTGTTTCCGCCTGCTTGTCACTTCGCATAAGCCCGGCGAGCATGACAGGTAAAAAATTCTCGAGTGGACCATCAAGCTGGTCGACATAGCCAAGCACGATAGTAGGTTTAGTTTCGGCCAGTTGCTCGAGAAAATTGCCGAAAACTGGGAAAGTCGCGGCGTCAGCAGACTCGGTCAGAGCATAGCGGCTGATCCTGTCAAACCAGGGTTCGGCGTCAGCGTCTTCGACCGACGCGAGGAACGCATCGATCTGCTTGGCTCGGTACTCTCCAGCCTGATTGTAGTCGAAAGCATCGTTGTCCCAGGCTGGTGGAAAGACCGACTCGAACCCCACCAGGGCCTTGTAGATAACGAAATCTGCGTTGGCGTTAGCGACATCCCGGAAAGCAATTGCGGCGGCTTTCACTCCTGCACTAGCAACGAGACACCCTTCTTCACGCATCTTTTCGGGCAGGTCTGCATACTTCCAATAGCAACGATGGACCCGATGCTCGGTCCGTTGCAACAGTTCAAGACTTAGCTTTGGCGCGATTTCTCGCTGGAACTCCAGGACGGTGCTCGTATCGACCATTACCAGCCGTGCGAGCTCGTTACTATAGGCAACGGTAGTGGGGGTTTGGGTCGCTGCATTAAGCGCCAACAGAACCATGCCGCGTTCTTCATCACTCCCTGCGAGGGTGAACTGCCGTTTGAGCAGCGCAATTGCTTTTTCTCGCACGACACGAAGAGGTTCAGAAGCTTCCACCGCCCCGCGATGAAACGTAACAGCAGACGAACTGCTCGTCATGCCCTGTATTTCCGTGCCGAGCACCTTACTAAGCATCCCATTCAGGAGTGGCGCCAGTTCACGGCAACCGTTCTCGTCGAGCGCCTCGATGCGTTCGACCAACATTGCTTGGATCGTAGGGCCAACTTTTTGCCAGGCGTCCAGTTGATGCCCTGCTAGAGCTTTTCCAAGCTCTAGCAGAGGTTTTCGCTCATCCTCGTTTTCGGCCATGCGATAGAGCCTGCGGGTTGCATCGAACGTCGCACCAACGTCGATATAGCGATAACGAGTGAGGATCCTCGCAATGGCATCGAGAATGTTGCCAAGGGTTTGGGGCGGTAGCGTGCCATAGGGCGTCTCAATCGCAACAGGCGGAGTTGCATGGGCACGATCCGCGGCAACTACTAACCGTTCGACGATCTCCGGGTAGACCGCTTGCAGATCGTCATAAAATGGGAGGACATTCTCAGCGAATGTCTCTATCGTTTCGACGCGAATGTTGTTGTCGGCCGCATCGACAATCGCTTCCAGGGCATCACCGTCAAACAGCGCTTTGCCTTCGATGAGACGCTGGAAATCGCTGGCAATCTTTTGAAACTCATAGCCCGCGGGCAAGAGGTATTTTTGCGCGACCTTCTGCATGCGGCGTTTGATTCCATCGAATTCCCTTCCACCGAATTCGTCGAGTGTCGGAGCCTTATAGATAGTGTCGTGTGCCATCTCAGCCCAGGCATGGTTGAGAATGGTCTGGATCTGAATTTCACATCGCACACCGGAAAAACGGGCATATTCCGGCAACACGATCCGCTCAGGCCGGATCCTGACTATATAGTGGTTGGAAATATAGAGTTCAGCGGCGTCCTCCACCTCACGCTTAGGCTGGTGGAGCTTGACTTCGAGCACCTCGAAATTTTCGTAAATGATGCCCGAGTTGATGAATCGAGTTACATCGCTGTTCGTATAGAAGATGACACGGCACCCCGCGAGATCTTTGATCTCGTCCTCTAGCGCCTCCGTTCCCGCAATACCGCGCTGCTCAAGTTTCTTGCGTAACGAAGTAGGTTGTTTCGCACGCTCCTTCACCTGCTGGAGCCGATAGCCGCTCTCCAAGCCAATTGCTGCCTCCAAGATCAAGGCGACTGTTGCAGCAAATTCTGCGTACTTCACCCGCCCTTCACGCTCATATCCTTCGAAGTTCATGCGGTTTCTTTCTTCATCTGCCTGTGGAGGGTTGGCGAAACCTGAACGTTGGCTGCGTTTAGGAAGTCCCTTTTGTAAGAACGGCTGGCATGTCCGAGAATTTTCAGCACCTATGGATATTACGTTATGGTCGGTTATGCGGCTCCTGCCGAATGGTGGCTCAGGCCGAGAAGCAGGCCGACATCAGATTCTCTCCACCGGCAGCTCTATGATCAATAAGCGCCATTGCCCATAAAACATCATCAGGCATCTGTTCATCTACCTCGCCCACGAAATAGCCTTGGCGCTCGCACCAGTGCTTCATCAATCTGGTCGCGCTTCAAAAAAGAAACATTCGGGCAAGATGGCCGGAGCGATATAGTCCACGTCTTGCACCGAAACGCCACAGGCGGCGAAGCTTTCGCGCCACTGGCGCACGACTGCCACGATCTGTTCAATTTCCTTGCGTGCTGAGTCGACTGATAGCCCAAAACGACCTGGCTGCGACAACAGGTTGTAGACGCTGGCCGTGCGGCCGCTATTACCCACGGTCAGCGCGAGGTCACGACGCTCCAGGCTGACCAGGGGTGCAGGTACCAGGTCATACGCAGGGGACAGACGCCAGCCCTTCGGTCTTCGCAGCAGCGCGTGGTTACGCGGATGATCGTCATTGTTGGTCACTGCAGCATTGAAGACCATGCGCCGGAACAGTTCGATGCAATCTGCCTCGGGTCTGTCGGACCAGCGGCGCAGGTTGTCGGCCAGCAGCGGGTACGACCAGCGTTCGCGGTCCAGATAGCTATCGCCGCAGTCGAGTACCGTCAGCCCACTGACCAGGCCGAAGCGCAGATAACCTTTATCCGTGTATTCGCGATCAAATCGCCGCACCATCAGTACATCGCTTTCGCCAACCGCTTGCAGGCGCGCCTGCGTCACATTCAGGCCGCAGCGACGGGCGAGGTCCAGGGTGGCATATTCGATGCGCTGCAAGTTGCAGCGATCATCTTTCGTGGGAAACTTGCCCAGCCACAGGCAGTTCGCATCCTCAATAGTGGCTTTAGGTCGAGCACCACCCATGCTGGTTCCTGGGTCGAGTTGTTCCAACAGATGCATCGGTACCGGCTTGCCGTCTTCGATGGCCTGCGTTGCGGCAATCAACTCGGCGAGCTGGTGGGTGCGGTTGTACTGGCGCCTGGGTGCGGGTGGCTCGGCCTTGAGGCCAAAGCTCAAATAACCTGCACCATCCTGCGGGCCATGCAGCAGATAGTCGATTTCATGTAAATCACCCGCAGAACGTTCGAGCTTGTGCTCGATGACCCGACGCCCCCAAGCGTCTGGGCTTGCATCGCGTATGGCGCCAGGAATGCCCTTGAGCCGAGTGAATTCGTGGACGATCTTGTCCAGCGGCAGGCGGTACGGATCGAGCGCGACTGCGTCGGTACGCTGAAGATAACGGTCGCCATAGCGAAAGCGTCCGACCTGGGTGCCATCTGGCAGAGTCTGCACTTTCAGCAGCGCCGCCGGCACCGTTTCCAGGGTGCCAGGGCGCTGGATGTAAACGTAAGCTTCGCGTTCAGAAGTCATACTCGTTGCCGGCTTTTCTTGGTTTACCTGCACGACTGGGCCGACGCGAGGCCTCGAGTGCCTTGCCGTGAACATCCAGGTCCGGGTCGGCTACCGAGTCCAGCGATTTTTCCAGGCCGAGCGCCCACAACACGGTGACGCAAACGCCGATGGCCGTGCCCGGCCTACCGAGTTCCAGCGCCGTGAGCGTGTTGCGGTTGATACCCGCCTTGCTGGCGAGGTCTGCCACTGACCAGCCGCGCCGAATCCGCGCGATGCGGATGCGCTGACCGAGCTGGGCGACATATTCGGCAGCGGCTACGGGAATGCTAAATATGCTCATTAAATTAGGCTTACAGCTATTCAATGATTATTATATTAGGCATTAAATTGGATTTCAGCAATCTATAAAAAGCCTATCCATACAAAATACAAGGCATTTGTCTGATTAACGACCATTATATTAGGCAAATTAAGCGAGGAGCAACAGCCGTGTCGATCTCGCAGACGAATGCTGGCCGCACTTTTTTGTCCGGAATATGTGGCGTTATTTCGGACAAAACATCCAAAGCAAAATGGTGTTCCGGCACATGATGCCGTTGATCGTCCCGCGCTTCGTGTCGAGTCGCGACCATACGGCTTTAATTCCTGACGCCTCCGTCCCTTCGGACCTGCGCGCTTCGCCGCGCCCAGTCACGCGACGCAATCGGCTCATGCTGGCGGGATGGTTCCGGGTAGCCCGGTTTTTGATCCACGTCTTGACCTACTCACGGGATGCGACACCCATCACTATAATTTTCAAGCGTTTTATTTTTGATGGGTTTGATGATGGGTATTTACATAAGCACACACGAATGCCGCGTGCATGCTGGTAAATGGCGGAGAGGGTGGGATTCGAACCCACGGTGAACTTGCGCCCACGCCTGATTTCGAGTCAGGTACATTCGACCACTCTGCCACCTCTCCGGGACGCGCATTGTAACCGAGACACGCAATTTGCTGGACGAAAATTTCACACTCAGTCAGACTGCATTCATGCCCGGCATAAAAGTAATGGGATTATTCGGCAGGCTAGTCGCACTGGTACTGGCTTTGGGGCTGGCGGGTTGTGGCCGTTCCGTCCCACCCGTGGAGACATCCGGCGAGTTGCGGGTAGGTACCCGTAATAGCCCCGCAAGCTATTACATTACGCAAGATGGCGAAACCGCCGGTTTTGAGCACGATCTGGTTGTGGCGTTCAGCCAGGCTCAAAACTGGTCGCTCAAATGGACCGAGAAAACGCCTCCAGAAGCGCTTTTTGGATTGCTCGAAACGCATCAAGTCCACTTTGTGGCGGCGGCGCTGCCCCTGTCGGTTGTCAAGGATCGCCATCTGATAGCCAGCCCCGTTTTGTTCCAAACCCCGGTTCACATTGTTTACCGCTCCAGGAGCAAAGCACCCCGCAAGCCTGGCGATCTGGCAGGGAAAAAAGTTGCGCTGATTATCGGTTCCGGCCACACCGCCATGATGATGCGGCTTAAACGTAAACACCCGGATCTGTCCTGGGCAGCACTGGACAATATCTGGCCGGAAGAGTTGCTGGCGCAGTTGCAGGCTGGAAAATACGACGCCATCGTCATTAACGGCATGGACTTCGATCCGATGCGGACCTTTTACCCGGAACTTTCAATAGCGTTCAACCTTCCTGACACGCAGAAAATTGTCTGGGCGCTGCCCGGAAACAGCACGCTGTTTTTGCGCAATGCCCTCACCCGTTTTATCGAAAAATCTCGCGTGGACGGCACGCTCAGGCGCATTTACGAACGCCATTTTGGCCATGTCAATCAGCTGGATAGAACGGACATTTTAGGTATTCTGCAACGTCACCCGCTTCGACTCCCGCCTCTGCGCCGTCATTTCCATGAAGCGCAAACGCTAACCGGGATTGATTGGCGTTTGCTTGCCGCAATCGGTTATCAGGAATCGCAATGGAACGCGCTCGCCACCTCGCCAACCGGCGTGCGCGGCTTAATGATGTTGACCGGAGAAACCGCCGACCGCATGGGCGTCAATAACCGCCTCGACCCGCGCCAGAGCATATTGGGCGGTGCGCGCTATCTGGCCCTGATGAAAGACGCCCTGCCCGCCCGCATCCCCGAACCTGACCGAACCTGGCTGGCATTGGCGGCTTACAACCAGGGGCAGGGGCATATGGAAGATGCACGCCGCATCGCGCAGGCTCGAGGCGGAAATCCGGACAGCTGGGCCGACGTGAAGGAAGCCTTGCCCTACCTGAGCCGTGGCACCTATGCCAAGGTCACCAAATACGGTTACGCACGCGGCTTCGAGGCGCTGCATTTCGCCGAAAACATACGCAATTACCACGACATCCTGCTGCGCCTTGAACCCGCCTACAATCCTTTGTTCAATCTGGGGCGCAACGAGGAAAGTCTGGCAGCGCCAGGTTGAACCCCATCGGCAATGAAACCAGCCCGACCCGCTTCAATTCAAGCGGCGGTCAATTGCTCCAGCCCACCCATCCAGGGCCGCAGCGCCTCCGGCACCGTTACGCTGCCATCGGCATTCTGGTAATTCTCCAAAATCGCCACCAAGGTCCGGCCCACTGCCAAGCCTGATCCATTCAGCGTATGAAGCAGTTCCGGTTTACCCTGACCGACGCGGAACCGCGCCTGCATCCGGCGCGACTGGAAGGCCTCGAAATTCGAACACGAAGAAATTTCACGGTAGGTGTTTTGCGCCGGCAGCCACACTTCCAGATCGTAGGTCTTGGCGGCTGAAAACCCCATATCGCCGCTGCACAAGGCCATCTTGCGATACGGCAAGCCGAGCTTTTGCAGGATCGTTTCGGCGTGCGTCACCAGGCTTTCCAGCGCGGCACAGGAATCTTCCGGCCTGACCATCTGCACCAGCTCCACCTTGTCGAACTGATGCTGGCGGATCATGCCGCGCGTGTCGCGACCGTATGAGCCGGCCTCGGAACGGAAGCACGGCGTGTGGGCCACGAACTTCAGCGGCAGCGCGTCAGCGGGGACGATCTCGTCGCGTACCAGGTTGGTCACCGGGACTTCGGCGGTGGGAATCAGGTACAGCTTTTCGGCGTCGGTGCGGGGGACGTGGAACAGATCCTCTTCAAACTTGGGCAACTGCCCGGTACCGCGCAGCGACTCGGCATTCACCAGGTAAGGCACGTAGACCTCCGTATAGCCGTGTTCCGTCGTATGCAGGTCGAGCATGAACTGCGCCAATGCGCGGTGCAGCCGCGCCAGGCCGCCGCGCATGACCGAAAAACGGCTGCCGGTAATTTTGACTGCTGCGGCAAAGTCGAGCTGGCCCAAGCCTTCGCCAATATCCACATGGTCGCGCACCGCAAAATCGAAACTGCGCGGCGTGCCCCAGCGGCTCACTTCCACATTGGCGGTTTCGTCCTTGCCCACCGCCACCGATTCCTGTGGCAGATTCGGCACCCCCATCAGGAAATCGTTGATTTCGCTCTGCAAGGCAGCCAGCCGCTCTTCCATCTGTTTGAGTTCGTCGCCCAGCCCCGCCACCTCGGCCATCACTGCCGTGGTGTCCTCGCCCTTGCCTTTCATCATGCCGATCTGTTTCGACATGCTGTTGCGGCGGCTTTGCGCCTCCTGGGTGCGGGTCTGGATGGTCTTGCGTTCGGCTTCCAGCGCGTCGAAGCGCGCAGCGTCAAAATGAAAACCGCGCGCAGCCAGTCGTTCGGCAACCAGAGTTGCGTCTTTGCGGAGAAGCTGGATATCAAGCATGGGAAGGTAAGGAAAGCGCCAAAAGCGCTATTTTCCACGATAGCCGCACCCTGCGGCTAGGGGCAGGCGAAATTAAACGGCGCTCAGGCCGCCTCGACCATGCCCACCGCTTCATCCACGTCCACCGCCACGACGCGCGACACGCCGGGCTCCTGCATGGTGACGCCGGCCAGGTGCTGCGCCATTTCCATGGTGACGCGGTTGTGGGTGATGAACAGAAACTGGGTGTGTTCGGACATTGCCTTGACCAGTTTGCAGTAGCGCTCGGTGTTGGCGTCGTCGAGCGGGGCGTCGACTTCGTCGAGCAGGCAGAACGGCGCCGGGTTAAGCTTGAACATGGCGAACACCAGCGACAGCGCGGTGAGGGTCTTCTCGCCGCCGGACAGCAGGTGGATCGAGGCGTTT
>NCIF01000222.1 GCA_002256785.1 Hydrogenophilales bacterium 17-61-9 | reverse complement strand
TTACCTGGACGACGCCCAAATTCTGGGCGTTGGCGCTCTACCGGCGCGATGAATATGCCAAGGCTGGTTTGCCAATGCTGCCCGTGACGCATGGTGAAGCGTATACCCGCCTGCATCTGCTGCTCTACACCGCTTTGCTATTTGCCGTCAGTTTGCTTCCAGTCGGCACCGGGATGGGCGGCTGGATATACCTGACCGGCGCGGTTTTACTGGGCGGAGGCTTTATGGCCTACAGCTGGCGCCTTTATCGTCAATACAGCGACGCACTGGCCCGGGAGATCTTCCGATATTCGATCTGGTATTTGAGCTTGCTATTCGCGCTCCTGCTGATTGACCATTACTGGCCATTACCCATTTGATTTATAAGGATAATAGGTCTTGTTTGTAGATATTCAGACAAGATTGTTTTATATTGTGCCCACTCAATTCCCAGGGGCACGAGGTGATTCTCTCCCGCACCAGTCAATATGCCGTGCAGGCGCTGATCTACATGGCGACCCAGCCTGCGGCTGCGCCCGTACTGAATAAGGACATTGCCAGTAAGCTCGGTGTTCCAGCACCCTACCTGGCCAAAATCCTGCAAAGCCTTGCCAAGGGCAATCTGCTGGTTTCGTTCCGGGGCCGCTTGGGCGGATTTTGCTTGCGTGAGGGGGGTAACAAAATCACGCTCATGCATATCCTGCTTTTGACAGAAGGGCCGGCGTTCACCGAAAGCTGTTTGCTGGGGCTTAAGAAATGCAGCGATGAAACCGCCTGTCCACTGCATTTCCGCTGGATACCCGTCAAGAAAAAAATCATCGAATTGCTGTTGGATACGAGTCTTGAAAAGCTCGCCAAAGCCGTTGAAACCGGTAAGTATCGTCTTGCCGACGTCCCTGGAATGCTGTTCGAGCAACTTGAGCCATGAAAGTCATCCTTGCGCTGGTTTTGACATTAGTGCTGGCGGCTTGCAACCCGGCGCCGGAACCTCCCGTGTTTCAGGCAACCGATATAACGGGAGCAGCGTTCGCACGTGACTTCAAACTGACCGACCATAACGGGCAGACACGAACGCTCGCCAGCTTTAAGGGCAAAGTTGTCGCCATCTTCTTTGGTTATACGCATTGCCCTGACGTCTGCCCCACGACCCTGTCGGACTTTGCCGCAGCATTGAAACAGCTCGGTCCCCAGGCGGATCAGGTCCAGGTGCTTTTTGTAACAGTCGACCCGCAGCGGGACAAGCCCGAGTTGCTCAAGCAGTATGTGCCCGCTTTTGATCCCCGTTTCCTGGGGATGACGACTGATGAAGCCGGTTTGAAAGCGCTGGCAAAGGAATACAAAGTCGTCTATCAAAAGACATCGGTTAAGGGCGCCGACAACTATTTGATAGACCACAGCGCGGGAACGTATGTCTACGATACAGAAAGCCGCTTGCGGCTGCTGATCCCTTATGGCAGCAGCCCTGATCTGATTGCGCAGGATCTTAAAACCCTGCTTGGGGCAACTTGAGTCGCTGGTGTTTCTTGCGGCGGATGCTCGGGCTGTCATATAATTCTGCAGTTTTTTAATATAAGCATATGCTGTTTAAGGCGCGACATGATGCCGCGCTATTTTGGTCTATAGGAGCGGTCGATGGCGGTAACAACCTATTCCGGGGCGGAACAATACAATTTCGATATTGTAAAAAAGTTCGCCGTAATGTCGCTTGTCTGGGCAGTCATAGGCATGTTCGTTGGCGTGTATATCGCTTCTGAGCTTGCGTGGCCGTTCCTTAATTTTGACAGTCCATACTTTTCGTTTGGCCGCTTTCGTCCGGTGCATACCACCTCCGTGATCTTTGGTTTCGGGGGGTCGGCGTTGTTCGCAACCTCTTACTATGTTGTGCAGCGAACCTGCCAGACCCGTCTGATTTCTGATGGCATGGCCAGCTTTACCTTCTGGGGCTGGATGGCGATCATCATTCTGGCTGATATCAGTTATGTGCTGGGCTACACCCAGTCGCGCAAATACG
>NCIF01000069.1 GCA_002256785.1 Hydrogenophilales bacterium 17-61-9 | reverse complement strand
CGGGAAAGGCCAGCGCCTCCCCTGCCTGCAGGCGGCTGTTGTATTCGGCCAGCAGCGCCTGCGCCTGCCGGTTGAAGTAGCGCGCCGGATACGGCAGCGCCGTCCGCTGCGTGCCGACTGCGGCCAGCTGCAGATCGCGCTTGTATTCCTTCAGCAGCGAAACGGTGTCGTATTCGGGATGGCCCTGAAAAAACACGGTGCGCAGTCCGTCCGGGCTCACCGCCAGATGCACGCCCGCCTGCGCGGACTCGACCAGCACCTTGACCCCCGCCGCTGCGAACTGCGCGCGCGCGACATCGTTCCAGCGCGAATGCGGCACGTCGAAGCGCGTGTTCACGCCGGCCACCAGCGGATGGCGCCCGTCGGTCACCCGATGCTCGAACACGCCCCAGATTTTTTGCGGCTGCTTCACCCGCGTCTGGCCGTGGCGGAACTGCATCACGGCATGGGTGGCCAGGCACGAGCACAGGGTCGAGGTGACGTGGTCCCAGGCCCAGTCGATCACCTCGATCAGCGGATTCCAGAACGGCTCGTCGGCGAGACTGGCATGGCTGACATTAGCGCCGGTGATGATGAGCGCGTCCAGCCCGGCGGCGCGGATGGCGTCGAAGCTTTCGTAATACTGCGCGATGTGCGCGCGCGCCGCCTCGCCGCGCGGCAGCGTCGGCAGGGTAAAGGGGTGCATGTAGAACTGCGCGATCGGGTTGGAAGCGCCCACCAGCCGGTAGAACTGGCGCTCGGTCGCTTCCAGCGCGGCGTCCGGCATCATGTTCAGCAGGCCGACGTGCAGTTCGCGGATTTCCTGCTGCGCCGCGCGCTCAGGGGTATGCACCACCAGGCCGTCGCGGCGCAGGCGATCGAACGTGGGCAGCGCGTTATGCGCGACCAGCGGCATCCTTGCTCCCTGAATCCTGACCCCTGACCCCTGACCCCTTCCGGGCAATCGCGGTTTCCAGCAACGCCAGGAAATCGCGCTCGTCGCGCACCTGCGCCACGTCCTGCGAGGTCACGGTGTAGCCGTGCGGCCGGGCAATCGCCTCGTAACGCGGAATGCGCGAATGGAACAGCCGCGGAAACACCCAGCGCGCGAAATCGTCGGGCTCGATCTGCGCGACGTACTCGATGCCCTTGTCCGCGAGATACAGCGGCAAGGCTTCGGCGAGAAAGGCCGGACGCAGATACAGCGGCTTGGGGTCGGACTGCGCGCGCTTGATCAGCGTGTCCTCTTCTTCGCGCGTGGTGGTCTGGATATACAGGATCAGCGTGTGCTCGGCCAGCAGCTCGACCACGCCCGGCTCGTCCAGCTCGCACAGGCTGCCGCCGACGTCGTTCACGAAGTGCGGGTAGCCGTAAATTTCCTGGCCCTTGCGGATGAATGCCGGCACGTCGCGCATGGCGGCGATTTCGCCCTCGCGGTACGCCGCCTGGCGACGCGAGAACTCGTCCAGCGGCAGCCCGCCCCACTCCGGCCCGCCGAGCTTGCCGACGAAGGTCAGCACCGGACCGAGGTCGTGAATCTTGATGTTGTTCTTGATGTCGATCCAGTCGCGGCGCAGCAGCTCGCGCAAAAACGGCACGCTCATCGCCTGCTGCTTGATCAGGTCCAGAATCGGTTCGTCGAGATAACGCGTGCCGATCCGGTAGTCGCCGGAAAAGTGGAACCAGTCGTGGCCGCGCAGCATGGACGAGATATGCGTCTTGCCGACGCCGGACATGCCGAGCAGGGTAATGCGCTTGGTCGGCCAGGCGCGAAAGGAATCGGGGGTGAAATGCATGGGCTCGTTTTCGGTAGGTTTAACGCGAAGCCTACCGAAAACCCAGCCAATACAAAAGCGCGGAATTATCCGCCGCCGGCGTGTCCTATCAGTTGGGTGTACGCGGCGTCCGCCAGTTTGCGGATGTCGGCGGGGGCGATCTGGCCGGAAAGCGCGTAACCGAAATCGCGATCGATCCAGTAAAACACGTCCACCCCATTTTCGGTCACGTGGCGGAAGGTGGTTTCCCGGTTCTGCGCTGCCTTGCCCGCAACAGCACGCCGCACATACAGGGTGACGCGACGTCCGCTCGCGTCCTGATACATGAACTGCGCGACCGGACCCGATTCGCCGGTCAGCAAACGGCCGCCCAGCAATTCAAATCCCAGCACGGCGAAATCCGGCGCCTTGAGCTCGGTGCCGACGCGTTTGGAAAGCCAGCTCACCAGGTGTTCGGCGTGGGCGGCCTCGACCTCAACCGGGTGCCGCACCTCGGGGCTGAACACCGCATGGGCGATGGCGGCATCGCGAACAAACGGCTGCGCTGACGCCAACGGCGGATTGACGGCCAATTGATCCGGGACCTGGCCGATGCCATAGCCAATCAGGCCGCTCGCCACAAACGCCAATGCCGCGGCGATGGCCTTGTAAGGCGTTCGCGCCGGCTGCCGCCGGGCAGCACGCACCAGATGAATCGGCAGCGGCTCATTCAATACCGAGTCGAACGCAGCATGCAGCGCGTAATTCTGGCCCGCCCATGCCTGCACGCGTTCGGCATCGGCCGGGTGCGCAGCCAGCCAGGCTTCCACCTCCAGACGGCGCGCATCGGAAAGCGAGCCATCGACAAAGGCATGCAGGTCGTCTTCGTTTACGCGGTCTGTCATTTCACCACTTTCAATTGCACAACGGGTTCGCCCGCCAGCATCTGTCGCATCCGCTCGCGCGCCCTGGAAAGGCGCGACATCACGGTGCCCACCGGCACTCCCAGGATCCGGGCGGCCTCGTCATAGGCAAACTGCTCCAGCCCCACCAGCAGCATCACCTCGCGCTGCGGTTCCGGCAAGCGGGCCAGCGCCGCATGGATATCGCGCGCGCCCAGGGCTTCCATCTGCCCACCGCTCACCGGTATATCCAGCGCTTCATCGAGCGCGGAATCGGCAGGGCGATGGGCACGTATCTGATTCAAAAACACATTGTGCATCAAGGTAAACAGCCAGGCCCGCAAGTCGGTGCCCGGCTGCCACAGGTCGAGCTTGGCCAGGGCGCGCTCGAGCGTATCCTGAACCAGATCGTCGGCACGCATGACATCCCCCGTCAGCGCCCGCGCATAGCGGCGCAGACGGGGCAGGTGCTCGATCAGATCGGGCCGGGCGCGCACTCAGGGCCTGGCGGTACGCCATACGTTATTGACGCCGTCACCGGTGGTATCGCCCGGCTTCTGGTCTTTGAACCACGTATACAGGGGCTTGCCCTTGTATGCCCACTGCCTGGCGCCATCGTTGCGATTGATGATGCTGTACGAACCGCTGGCCTG
The DNA here is from genome assembly GCA_002256785.1 of Hydrogenophilales bacterium 17-61-9. GTDB lineage: Bacteria > Pseudomonadota > Gammaproteobacteria > Burkholderiales > Thiobacillaceae > Thiobacillus. Next base: position 8,432 of record NCIF01000069.1, on the reverse strand, counting down.
TTCACCCGCAGCCGCAATCAAAGGCGGCCATTTTGTAGCGCAATCGTCTACGCAAACACTCTTGCCCGCATCGACCGGGTCTTTGTCGAAGGTATACAGGGTCATGCCGGCCGGGTTGGTCAACACGCCTGCAGCGGTTTGGGTGGGGGCGCTCATCGGGGTTGCGCAGGCGACCAGCAGGGCAAGACTGGCGAGAACTGAAATTGAAGCGAGTTTCATGGTGTTCCTTTATCAAGGGTTTAATGGGCGCTGCGAACTTGCACTGACGTAAACACCGTCACAGGCCGTTTTATTCCTGCTCAACAAAGATTTTTCATGACTGCCTGAATGCCCCCCGGGTTCAGGGGGGGTCGGCACTTCTACTTAAGCGATTTGAACACGGGCCCCCACGCAGGATGGCCCGCTTCCGCCGGGGTTAACTGAAAACCCGGATTCAACTCCAGCACCTTGCGAAACTCATCGCGACAGGCTTTTTCCCGTGACTGGGCGCAATGCATAAAAGCCAGATACTTGTGCGCCGCCACCTTGTCTGAAGTCAAAAAAAGATCGGCCGCAAGCGCACTCTGTAAAAGCCGAGTGGCGTTCTTGTAATCGCCGTCTTCGTAAGCCCTGATACCCAACGACAGGTCCTTTTCAGCTTTGCGCAGGGCAAATTTGTCCAGACCCACATCCCTCACAACCGGCGCTGCGCACGCCGTCATGAGCAGCACTGCGCAAAGCAGCGCACCCATCTGCTTCATAGTCATATCCTTACCTGAATTTATGTCTGATTTTAAGCGTCTGGCCCGGCATCACGTTCACGCTATCGCGATAGCCTGCAAACGCCTGGTTGCGTATTTCCACGGTGTGCCTTCCCGGTTCCAGCTGCAGCGTGTTGAGCGGAGGGGAGACACCCATGCTTTTTCCATCGATAAACACTTCACCCCATGGCGAAATCGCCAGCGACAGGGTGGATTTTCCCTGCGTCAGCGTAGCAGAATCCGGTGGCGTTTTCGCTGTCGGCACAACGCGCGCGATGGGTTGCGCGGGCGCCGCAGCAGAAACCACAGGCGCGTTTGCCGCCGCAACCGCCGGTTGCGGTACGGGGGCACGCGGTATCTCTGGCACGGATGCGACAGGAACGGGCGCTGCACGCTGCGGGGGTTGGGACGGCTGCAAATAAATCGCGAATGCTGTAATGACCAACACCAGAACGGCAAAAAACAAAGCCTTGCGACTCAGCAGCGCACCCCGCAGCACCAATGCGATTTTCCCCCTGATGCCGATCCGGCGATCCACGGACGCTGCCGCAAACGCTTTTCGGGCTTGATGGGGCGGCAGGAACAGGGTGGTGTCGTGTTCTTGTGGCGGCAGGCTGCGGGCTTGCCGGGTGGTTGCCGGCCGGTTGCTGGCAGTTGGCTGGCTGGCTGCGTGGAGGGGGGCTGCATCCTGATTTTTCAAATCCCGGGCGAATTCCCGTGCGGTCTGGTACCGATCCTCGGGCCGTTTGGCCAGCGCCCGGCCGACAATCCGGTCGAATACCGGAGGCACGCGGGGGTTAATCACGCTGGGCGGCGTGGGGGCCTCGTTCAGAATTTTGTACATGATGGCACTCAGGTTGTCGCCGTTGAAAGGCGTCGTCCCGGTCAGCATTTCGTACAGCACCACGCCAAGCGCAAAGATATCGGTTTTACCATCCGTGGCCTGACCCGCCACTTGTTCCGGCGCCATGTACTTGGGCGAGCCCAGCACGGTACCGAGTTGCGTGCGCGAACCCGTTGGAATCTGCGCAATGCCGAAATCCATGATTTTGACGTTGCGGTTCGGCGTGATCATGATATTTGCAGGCTTGATATCGCGATGCACCACACAGTTCTCATGCGCGTAGTGCAGTGCGCTGGCAATGCGCGCTACGATTTTTCCGATCATTTCAACCGGCAGCACCACGCCGGAATCGAGCATCTCGCGCAACGATTCCCCTTCCAGATATTCCATCGCGATATAAGCGATATCGCCGGTTTCGCCCACGTCATAAATGGTGACAATATTGGGATGGTTCAAACGGCCTGCCGACTTGGCTTCGCGGTAAAACCGCTCCTCGAACTCGGCGCGTTCTTCGTTTGAAAGATTGAGGTTGATCGTTTTGATTGCAACCGTACGCTCGATCAATGGATCAACCGCCTTGTAGACGGTTCCCATTGCGCCCTGTCCCAGCGGAGCGATTACTTCATAACGACCAATTTTTGTTTGACTGAGCATGCGGGAGGCCGGGCAGGCGGCTTGCTTTAGGGCGATTCGGGGTGAGAGAATCCTCGGAAAGAAAGTATAACAAACACCAAGAGACTATCGCTTTGTCAAACAAGCCATCAAATACCCCGCTTTTCCTCGAGATCGCTGCCAAGACCGACCCGGGCTTGCTGCGCAGTTTGAACGAAGACAGTATCGCCACGGTCAGCGATCTGGGCCTGCTGGTATTGTCCGATGGCATGGGCGGCTACCAGTCCGGCGACGTGGCCAGCAAACTGACCACCCAGGTCATCGTGGAGGGCCTGACCCAGGGCTTGCAGGGCAAGACCCATCACAGCAGCGATGTGGCTGCCCTGGTGATAGACGTCGTCAAAAGGGCCAATCGCGCGATTTTCATGGAAGGCGAACGACGCGCGCAGCGCATCCACAGCAGCCAGGAACAGATGATGGGGTCCACGCTGGCGCTGCTGCTGTTCAAAAACAATCATGTCACGCTGGCGCATGTTGGCGATTCGCGCATCTATCGACTGCGTGACGGGCAGCTGGAGCTGCTCACGCATGATCATTCGCTGCTGCAGGAGCAGATCGACCAGGGCATACTCAGTACCGAGGCCGCTGCCAAGTCCCACAACCGTCATCTGGTGACGCGCGGGCTGGGCCTGGCATCCGAGGTGGAGGTGTCGCTGAGCGAGTGCGAAGCGCAACCGGGCGATCTCTTTCTGCTCTGTTCGGATGGCCTGAACGATATGGTCGACAACGCCGATATCCAGTTGGTGCTCAATTCGCTCCAGTCCAATTTACCGCTCGCTGCCAGCCAGCTGGTCATGATCGCCAACGACAATGGCGGCGAAGACAATATTTCCGTCATCCTGGCAAGAACAGGCAAACAGCCCATCGCGAAGAAGCCGGGTTTCTTTGCCCGGTTATTTGGAGGCTAATACCCATGGCAAAACTAATCGTCAGCCAAAACGGCGAAGTCATCGAAAACCGGTTTCTCAACGCACCCTGCTTCACCATCGGCAGCCTGGCCGACAATGACCTCAGCCTGGCCGGCGAGGGCATCAGCCGTACCCACGCACGCATCACCTCAGTCGGCAACGATGACATCCTCGAAGACCAGGGCAGCACCAATGGCACGCTGGTGAACGGTCGGCCGATTACCCGGCATATTCTGCAAAATGACGATGTCATCGAAATCGCCCACATCCAGATTCGTTACCGCAACCATAAGGCCATCGACGGCCCCAGCTTCGACCGGACGATGATCATTCAGCCTTCGGGCGAGGCGCCCGGGGTCCCCGCTCAGGCGGTGGGAGCCTATGCGCTGGCAACGGCAAAAAAAACGCACCGTTCCAGAACCGGCGCGCGCATGGGCTTGGTCCGGGCACTCAATGGCGGCCCGTCAGCGCAGGAAACTAAACTGACCGAAGTGCTGCATACCTTTGGCGTGCCCGGCAAACAACTGGCGGTAATCAATTCCCGCCCGCAGGGCTACTTCATCACTCACGTTGAAGGCAAAAAGCCGGCGCGGTTAAACGGCAAGTCCATCGGCCATGAGCCCCGCCCACTCGCACCCAACGATATGTTCGAAGTAGGCAACGAAAAGCTGCTGTTTCTACTCAAATAAGGGCCGCTTCAACTGCGGCAAACCGTCGCCGTCACGCTTGACTGCGCTTGCGTCTCCGGTACAGGGTGTTGCGGCTGATGCCGAGGCGGCGGGCGGCTTCCGACATGTTCCCGCCGGACGTCCTGACCGCCCGGGCAATCATCGCGTCGGACACCGCCCGTAGGTTTTCCGTAACCGGCGTGTCCGGCAATGCCGGGCGCAGCGTCCGACGCTGCAAGTCCTCGACCAGGTCGTCGGGCAGATGGCGCCAGCCGATGTTCGTTTCGCCTTCGTCGAGCAACGCACAGGCCGTGCGGATGACGTTGCACAGCTGGCGCAGATTGCCGGGCCAGGCGTAATCGGCGAAACCGGGCGCCAGCGCGGCGTCCAGCGCGAGTCCCCTCCCCGGCCCCTCCGCCTCGATCAAGCGGGCCAGCAGAACCGGGAAATCGCTGCGCTCGCGCAGGGCAGGCAGCGCCAGCGTCAAACCATTGATCCGGTAGTAAAGATCGGCGCGGAATCGGCCGGTTTCCATTTCGGTTTTCAGCTCTCTGTGCGTGGCGCAAACCAGCGCAAAGTCCACCGCGACCGGCTTGCCGCCGCCGAGCGGCGTGACCTTGCGCTCTTGCAGGACGCACAGCAGGCGAGCCTGCATCGCCAGCGGCATGTCGCCAATTTCATCGAGAAACAAGGTGCCGCCGTGGGCCTCGCGGATACGGCCGGGCGATCCCTCGCGGCGGGCGCCGGTAAACGCGCCGGGAACATAGCCGAAAAGTTCGGCCTCGATCAGGGTTTCCGGCAAGGCGGCGCAATTCACCGTCACGAACGGCTTGCCCTGGCGCGGCCCCGATTCGTGCAGGGCGCGGACGAACATGCCCTTGCCGACGCCCGATTCGCCGAACAGCAGCAGCGGGATCGACTTGCCCAGCACCTTGCTTGCCCGCTCGATGGCGGCCCGTATGCGCGCATCGCCGGTGTCGAGCATGGCGAGCCTGTCCGGAATCGGGCTGCGGCGCTGCGACGCCGGCGCGACGGCGCGCGGACGCCGCGCCGATTCGACGCGCACGAACAAGCGCCCGCCGCGCTGGCGGTTGACCAGTCGCGGCTGGCTGGAGTGCTGGCGACTCCAGTCGATCAGATCGGCCAGGCGCATGTCGAGCACCCGCTCGAGCGGGGTTGCGCCGAGATCGGCGGTGGCCAGGCCCAGCAGCGCCAGCCCCGCCTGGTTGGCGCCGACGATCCAGCCGTCTTCCGACAGCGCCACGACGCCTTCCGCCACGGTGCCGATGCCCTCGGCGAGCGGGTGGAACCGCAGGCGGACGCTGTCGCCGTGACGGGCGTCGAATAGCCGGTTCTCGACCATTTGCGCCGCTGCGCGCACCAGACCGAAGGTATGGGGATGGCGGCTGCGCTGCTCGCCCGATATGTCGAGCACGCCGAGCAGCCGCCCATCCGGCGCGACCACCGGCGCGGCCGCGCAGGTGAGGAAGGCATTGCGTTCGAGATAGTGTTCGGCGCCATGAATGACGACCGGCGCGCCCTCGGCCAGCGCCGTGCCGATGGCATTGGTGCCGCGATAGCGTTCGAGCCAGGAGGCGCCCGGCATCAACGCCACGCGTTCGGCACGCGACAGGAAGTCGACATCGCCCAGTGCGTCCAGCAGCACGCCGCGTTCGTCCGCCAGGATCGCCATGCACCCCGAACCGCGTATCTGCCCGTGCAGGTATTCCATCACCGGCCGGGCATGGGCGATGAGTTCCTGCTGACGTTCGACCGTGCGTTCAAGCTCGATAGCGGAAAGATGCGGCGCTTCGCCGAGCCGTCCGACCGGCGCCAGCCCGGTGTCGAAGCTGCGGCGCCACGAGCGCGCCACCAGGTCGCCGACCAGGCCGCCCGGCAGGGTGCCGCTTTCGAGCAGCATGCGCCGGGCATGATGCAGGGCCGCTTTTCCGCTTCCTTCTGGTGCCATGGGGTTTTCCTCGGATGTCGACGCCATCGAGCGGCGTCCTGTATCCGGACAATATAGGGATACGCCGGTGCGGCGCAAGACAAACCCGGGACACATGGCGCAGCTGTGTCGTTTCGTGACAGTGCCCTGTTTTGGCGCAGGCCGCGATGCCACAACTTGCACCACGCCAAAAACACAAACCCGCTACTTTTCATGGGGTTGGCGCCATCGCCCGGGCGGGCACGGATTCTGCTGCATGACCTGACGGTCCGGCCCGATGGGCTGACGACGATTATTCACACGATCAAGGAGATATGCATGATTTATGCCGCACCAGGTACCGCCGGCGCCAAAGTTCAGTTCAAGGCCCAATACGACAACTTCATCGGCGGCAAATGGGTGCCGCCGGTCAAGGGCGAGTACTTCGACGTCATCACGCCGATCTCCGGCAAGGTCTTTACCAAGGCCGCCCGCTCGGGCGCCGAAGACATCGAACTGGCGCTGGATGCCGCCCATGCCGCCGCCGACCCGTGGGGCCGCACCGCCGCCGCCGATCGCGCCAACGTCCTCCTCAGGATCGCCGACCGCCTGGAACAGAACCTGGAACTGCTGGCGTATGCCGAAACCGTCGACAACGGCAAGCCGATCCGCGAAACGCTGAACGCCGACATTCCGCTGGCCATCGATCATTTTCGCTACTTCGCCGGCTGCATGCGCGCCCAGGAAGGCGCACTCAGCGACCTCGACGAACATACCGTCGCCTATCACTTCCATGAGCCGCTGGGCGTGGTCGGCCAGATCATTCCGTGGAACTTCCCGATCCTGATGGCGGCCTGGAAGCTGGCGCCGGCAATCGTCGCCGGCAACTGCGTGGTGCTGAAGCCCGCCGAATCGACCCCGATCAGCATCCTGATCCTGGCCGAACTGATCGCCGACCTGCTGCCCCCCGGCGTACTCAACATCGTCAACGGCTTTGGCCGCGAAGCCGGCATGCCGCTCGCCACCAGCCAGCGCATCGCCAAGATCGCCTTTACCGGCTCCACCTCCACCGGCCGGGTGATCGCCCAGGCCGCGGCCAACAACCTGATTCCGGCGACGCTGGAGCTGGGCGGCAAGTCGCCCAACATCTTCTTCGCCGATATCGCCGATGCCGACGACGACTTCTTCGACAAGGCCATCGAGGGTCTGGTGCTGTTCGCTTTCAACCAGGGCGAAGTGTGCACCTGCCCGTCGCGTGCGCTGATCCACGAATCCATTTACGACAAGTTCATGGCGCGCGTCCTCGCGCGCGTCAAGGCCATCAAGCAGAGCAACCCGCTCGATACCGACACAATGGTCGGCGCCCAGGCCTCCCAGGAACAGATGACCAAGATCATGTCCTATCTCGATCTCGGCAAACAGGAAGGCGCCGAGTTGCTGATCGGCGGCGCGCGCGCGGTGCTGGAAGGCGATCTGGCCGACGGCTATTACATCCAGCCGACCCTGTTCAAGGGCCACAACAAGATGCGCATCTTCCAGGAAGAAATCTTCGGGCCGGTGCTCGCCGTGACCACGTTCAAGACCGAAGCGGAAGCGCTTGAAATCGCCAACGACACGCTCTATGGCCTGGGTGCCGGCGTCTGGACGCGCGATGGCAATACCGCCTACCGCATGGGCCGCGCCATCAAGGCCGGCCGCGTGTGGACCAACTGTTACCACGCCTACCCGGCACACGCCACCTTCGGCGGCTACAAGGAATCGGGCATTGGCCGCGAAACGCACAAGGTGATGCTCGACCACTATCAGCAGACCAAGAACCTGCTGGTCAGCTACAGTCCGAAAAAGCTTGGATTCTTCTGAGCGGAAACGCCTCGCGCACTTGTTGCGGGTATTGAAGGGGCGGGCAACCGCCCCTTTTTACGGGAGAAAACCATGGTTGAAAAAGTCATTGCCACGGATGCAGCCCTGACGTTGATCGAACGGCTGAAGAAAAAGCATGGGCCGCTGATGTTCCATCAATCCGGCGGCTGCTGCGACAACAGCGCGGCCAATTGCCTGCTGCCGGGCGAGATCGCCGTCGGCGCCGGCGACGTGCTGCTCGGCGAAATCGGCGGCTGCCCGTTCTATATCGGAAAAGCGCAATACGCGTACTGGAAACACACGCAACTGATCATCGACGTAATCGAAGGCCGCGGCGGCACCTTCTCGCTCGAAGGGCCGGATGGCCTTGCCTTCCACACCCGCTCGCGCGTTTTTACCGATGCCGAGCTTGCCGAATTGACGGAACGGAAAACCGACGCCGGCCACCTGCCGCCGCACAGCGCCACCGAATAAAAAGGGGCGCCCTGCAGAGCGCCCCGGCTTCCTTCGGAGAAAGATGTGTTAGAGGTTGTAGGCCCGCTCGCCGTGGCTGGCGGTGTCGAGGCCTTCGCGCTCCTGCTCTTCGGTCACACGCAGGCCGATGCTCATGTCGATCAGCTTGAACAGCACCAGGCTGACCACACCCGACCAGACGACGGTGACCAGCACGCCGGTGGCCTGCGTCGCCACCTGGCCGGCCATCGAGTAGTCATCCACCCCCACGCCGCCCAGCGCCGGCGAAACGAAGATGCCGGTGCCGATGGCGCCGATGATGCCGCCGATGCCGTGGATGCCGAACACGTCGAGCGAGTC
>NCIF01000068.1 GCA_002256785.1 Hydrogenophilales bacterium 17-61-9 | reverse complement strand
GAGGGTGCCGCCGGTGGAAACGAGGTCGACGATGACGTCTGACAGCCCGACCAGCGGCGCGAGTTCCATCGAGCCGTACAGCTTGATCAGGTCGATATGCACGCCTTTTGACGCGAAGTGGTCGCGCGCGGCGTTGACGTATTTGGTGGCGACGCGGATGCGTGCGCCCTGCTTCACGGTGCCTGCGTAATCGTAGCCTTCGCGCACCGCGACCATCATGCGGCACTTGGCGATCTGCAGGTCGAGCGGCTGATAGAGGCCGTTGCCGCCATGCTCGTTGAGCACGTCCTTGCCGGCGATGCCGAGGTCGGCGGCGCCGTATTGTACGTAGGTCGGGACGTCGCTGGCGCGCACGATGATGAGCCGCACGTCGTCGCGGTCGGTACCGATGATGAGCTTGCGCGAGGATTCGGGGTTCTCGGACGGCGTGATGCCTGCCGCTGCCAGCAGCGGCAGGGTTTCCTCGAAGATGCGGCCCTTGGACAGGGCGAGGGTAATGCCGGAATAGCTCATGTTCAATGTCTGTTTTTAGTGTGCGCGTTTGATGCGCGCGCCCAGTTGGGTCAGCTTTTCTTCGATGCGCTCGTAGCCGCGGTCGAGGTGGTAAATGCGCTCGATGGTGGTCTCGCCCGCCGCGACCAGGCCCGCCAGCACCAGGCAGGCGGACGCGCGCAGGTCGGTCGCCATGACGATGGCGCCGTCCAGCCGCGGCACGCCGCGAACCAGGGCGGTGTGGCCGGACACCTCAATGTTGGCGCCCAGGCGACGCAGCTCCTGCACGTGCATGAAGCGGTTTTCGAAAATGGTTTCGGTGACGCTGGCGGCGCCTTCTGCAATGGTATTCATCGCCATGAACTGCGCCTGCATGTCGGTGGGAAACGCCGGGTGCGGCGCGGTGCGCACGTCCACCGATTTCAGTTTGCCGTCGGATTCGACTTCGATCCAGTCGGGGCCGACGCTGACCTTGACGCCGGCTTCGCGCAATTTGCTCATCACCGCATCGAGCGTGTCGGGCTGGGCATGGGTGGTGCGCACGCGTCCGCCGGTCATCGCGGCGGCGACCAGAAAGGTGCCGGTTTCGATGCGGTCGGCCATCACGGAATAATCCGCGCCGTGGAGTGCTTCCACGCCCTGAATCGTGATGATGTCGCTGCCGGCGCCTTCTATTTTGGCGCCCATCGCAACCAGGCAGCGTGCGAGATCGACGATTTCGGGTTCGCGCGCGGCGTTTTCCAGCACGGTGATGCCTTCGGCCAGCGCGGCGGCCATCATCAAATTCTCGGTACCGGTCACGGTGACGATGTCCATCACGATGCGCGCGCCCTGCAGGCGTTTGCAGCGCGCGTGAATATAGCCGTGCTCGATCTGGATGTCGGCGCCCATGGCCTGCAGGCCCTTGATGTGGATGTCGACCGGGCGCGAGCCGATGGCGCAGCCGCCGGGCAAGGAAACGCGCGCCTCGCCGAAGCGCGCCAGCGTCGGCCCCAGCACCAGGATTGCGGCGCGCATGGTTTTCACCATTTCGTAGGGCGCTTCCTTGTGCGGGATGGTTTCGCCGCACAGGGTGACGTGGTTCTGGTCGTCCAGCGTGACGCGCACGCCCATGTGGCCGAGCAGCGCCAGCATGGTGCTGATGTCCTTGAGATGCGGCACGTTGCCAAACTGCATTGAATCCGCAGTGAGCAGGCTGGCAGTCAGGATCGGCAGCGCGGCATTTTTGGCGCCGGAAATACGCACCTCGCCGGCAAGCGGATTACCGCCATGAATCAGCAATGCTTCCATTCAGCGCGCTGCCCAGTCTTCGGGGGTGTAGGTTTTCATCGACAGCGCGTGAATCTCTGCATGCATCCGTGTGCCCAGCGCGTCGTAGACCAGCCGGTGCTGCTGGATCATGTTTTTTCCGCTAAACAATGGACTGACGATCGTCGCCTGAAAATGCTGGCCGTCGCCATCCACTTCAATGTGGCCGCACGGCAGTTTTTCGGTGATCCAGCCTTTGATGTCGTCGGGGGTAACCATAGGTGTCTTGCCTCTTCAATGTCTGAGTTTGTAGCCGCTACGCAGCAGCGCCAGGGTAATCGCGGATATTGCCACAAAGCAGGCACTGACGACCAGCAGCCCCAGCCAGGGGTCGGTGTCGGATTGCCCGACAAACGCATAGCGAAAGCCGTCGATCAGATAAAAAACCGGGTTGGCATGCGAGGCGGATTGCCAGAACGCGGGCAGCGAATGGATCGAATAAAACACGCCGGACAGAAAAGTCAGCGGCAAAATGATGAAGTTCTGGAACGCCGCCAGCTGGTCGTATTTTTCCGCCCAGATGCCCGCCACTATGCCGAGCGCCCCCATGATGGCGCAGGCCAGCAGTGCATAGGCCAGCAACCAGCCCAGGTGCGGCATCTGCAAGGGGGCGAACCACAGCGTCACCGCCAGCACGCCCAGCCCCACCACCAGTCCGCGCAAAATCGACGCCCCCAGATAAGCCAGAAAAAATTCCAGATACGACAAGGGCGGCAGCAGCACAAACACAATACTGCCCATCATCTTCGACTGGATCAGACTGGACGAACTGTTGGAGAACGCATTCTGCAGCATGCTCATCATCACCAGTCCCGGCACCAGGAAGCTGGTGTAGGACACGCCGGGATAGACCTCGACATGCGCTTCCAGCACATGCGAAAAAATCAGCAGGTACAGCAGGGCCGTCACCACCGGGGCCACCACGGTCTGCACCACCACTTTCCAGAAGCGCAGCAGTTCCTTGTAGAACAGGGCCGACAGGCCGCTCATGTGCGTTTCATGATGTCGGTAAAGACATCTTCCAGATCGGGTTCCTGCAACCGCATTTCGAGCACCCGCACCCCTGCGCCGCGCAAATCGGCCAGCAGGGCTTCCAGGTCGGCGTACTCGCTGAAATTGAAGCGCCAGTTGCCATCTTCCCCATGCACAACGCGGGTCTGCCACAACGCCGGCACACTTTCCGCATCCAGCCGGAATTGCGCGCAATGCTCGTTGGTCAGTTTCAACAGGTTTTTTGTCGCGTCGAGCGCAACCACGCGGCCCGCCTTGAGCATGGCGATGCGGCCGCACAGCGCCTCGGCTTCTTCCAGGTAATGCGTGGTCAGCAGTATCGTATGCCCTTCGCGATTGAGACGGCTGATGAACGCCCACAACGAGCGCCGCAGATCGACGTCCACCCCGGCAGTCGGCTCGTCGAGCACGATGACCGGCGGCTTGTGCACCAGCGCCTGCGCCACCAGCAGGCGGCGCTTCATGCCGCCCGACAGGCTTTGCGTATTCTTGTCGGCATGCGGGGTGAGGTCGAGATGGTGCATGATCTCATCAATCCAGCCATCGTTGTGCCTGAGGCCAAAAAAGCCGGACTGAAGGCGTAGCGTCTCGCGCACATTGAAAAACGGATCGTAGACCAGTTCCTGCGGCACCACCCCCAGCGCACGCCGCGCCTGCCGGTAGTCCCGCACCACATCGTGGCCCATGATGGAGGCGGTGCCGGAACTGGCGCGGGTGAGTCCGGCCAGAATCGAAATAAGCGTGGTTTTGCCCGCGCCGTTGGGGCCCAGCAAACCGAAAAACGCCCCCTGCTCGACCTCAAGCGAGACGCCATTGAGTGCCTGGGTTGCCTGAAAATGCTTGTGCAGTGCGTTAACGCGAATCGCAGGAATGGCCTGGCTCATGCGGGTAGCAGTTCGGATACCCCGTACAGTTCGGCGAGGGTGGTAAAACTGGCAGGCAGGCCTGTGCACGTAAGCGCGCGTCCTGCCTGCCGCGCCTGGCGCATCGCACTGAAAACGAGGGCAAGTGCGGCCGAGTCGGCTGAATCGACAGCGCTGAAATCCAGGGTATCCACGCCCTGTTCCAATCGAGGCTGCAACGCGCGCAGCAAGCCCCCTGCGCTGTCCACCGTCACTGCGCCCGAAATACGGCAGCAGTTTCCTTCACATTCCATCACGAGCCGGAACGCGGTGCGGGACTGGCGGAATTGCGGCTGGACTGGTCAGCCAGGGTTTTGATCAGTCCGTCTATTCCTTTCTGACGGATCGTGCTGGAAAAGGAAGACCGGTAATTGGTAACCAGGCTGACGCTGTCGATCGTGACATCGTAAATTTTCCAGCCGAAGGCGGTTTTATACATGCGGTAGTCGATCGGAATAGGTTGCCCGCCTGGCTGACGAATTTCGGAACGCACCGTCACATCCGTGTCGTCCGGCTTGATCGCCAACGGCTTGAACTCGACCGTCTGGTTGGTGAACGCGGTGAGCGAACTGGAATAGGTGCGGACCAGCAGGTTGCGGAACTCGGTCACCAGCGCCTGCTTCTGCTGCGCGGTGGCATTCGGCCAGTGCTTGCCGATGACCAGCTGGGTCATGCGATTGAAGTCGAAGTTGGGCAGAATTTTGGCTTCGACCAACTGATATACCTTGCTTAAGTTGCCATTCTGAAGATCCTTATCCTGCTTCAAAATAGCCAGCACTTCATTCGTGGTGGTGCGCGCCAGCACATCGGGGGGCGTATCCGCAGCCCATGCCTGGGCGGAATGGAATCCCGCCGTCAGGGCTAACAGCAAAAAAAGTGTGCGCAACATAATCAAATCATCCTGTTGGAAAGTGGGGCAAGTCAATTCGAGTAAGCGGTAGACGTGCCAAGCTTACTTGAGTTCACCTGTCAGGCGTGCAAGCTGCGCCACGTTCATGTTGTAGTCGTTCACCGTGCGCAAATATTCGGTCTGGGTCAGGACATAGTTCTTGAGCGCTTCGGCCACCTTGTCGGCCGTTTCAACCCCAGCCGAAAAATCCGCCAGCGAAGCCACCATCCAGCGTCGCGCGGCTGACGACCCTTCTGACAAGCCCAACTGCGAATCGAAATTTGCCCTGGCATGGGCATAGGCCTCGCCCACTTCAAACGGAATCCCCGCTACAGCAAACGCCTTCTTGTGGTTGATCGCCTCAAGTTCCGCCTGCGCCTGGTTTACCCGTGCACTTGCAACACCAAATACGGTATCCCATTTCACGCCAACTACAGGCGTCAACCCACCGCCGTTAAAAGGATCGTTGACATAGGGATTGTCCAGCCGATCGCGCTGGGATGCATAGTTGAACTGGCCAATCACGCCTGCATACACATCGGGCATGCGGTCGGCTTTTTTGGCGGCAACCAGCGCGCGACGCGCGCGCAATCCCGCTTCGAGTTGCTGCATCTCGGGACGATCCTGCAAGGCGCGCGACTGCAGTTCGGCCAGTTCAAGCTGCGGGAAGGCGACCGGCTCGATACGGTCGTCTGCAACCGTTAAATCAGACTTCAGGCCCGCTCCCGTCAGCACTTTCAAGCCATCGAGGCTGATTTTCTCGACCGCACGCGACTGGTGAACATACTTGGCAAGCAGGCTTTTGGCGGTTTGCAAAGCATATAAATCAGATTGTTTGGACTCGCCCGTTTCTTCCTTCAAATGGCGCTCAACCGACCGGACGGCCTGATCAAGTCGCCCCTGCATATCTTCCAGGAACACACGGGTGTCGCGCGCCGTCAGGTAGCCGTAATAGGCGCGCTTGGTGTCATAGACCGTATCGCCGCGAGTCTGTTTGAGTTCGCCGCGCTTGAGGTCGATATTGCCCTGCGCCGCTTCGCCATAACGCTCCACCTTGCCAAAGGTGTAGAGCGGCTTGATCAGCGCAAAATCCAGATGCGTCCAGTCGGAAATGCCGTTGATCCGCTTGCCGTCGGAGCGCGGCGTGTCGCCCGAATATTCACCATTCCGATAGAAGCCGCCTTCGACTTGCGGCGCCAGCCCGACAAAGGCATTGGCGCTCACCCGCCAGCCGGCATTGCCCTGCACTTCCTGCATCATGCCGCGCGCGGCCTCGACCACCTGCTCACGCTCCTTGATGCGCGGGTCGGCAGCCAGGCTCATGACCACGGCTTGCTGCAAATTGACGGATTCCGCCTGTGCGGAAACCGTGGTCAACAGCAATCCGGCTGCCATAAAAGTTCGGGTCGCAGTATTGAATGTCATTTTGGCGCTCCTTCTTGAGCTTTACCGTACAAAAATTGGCCGATCAGATTCTCCAGCACCACCGCATCCTGGGTAATCAAAATCCGGTCCCTGTTTTTCAGTTTAACGCTGTCGCCTCCGGCTTCAAGGCCAATATATTGCTCGCCCAGCAAGCCCGATGTCATGATGGCAGCCGAGGTGTCCCTGGGAAAAGCATAGCGCCTGTCCAGACGCAGCGTCACCGCAGCCTCATAGGTTTCATTGTCGAAGCGCACGTCTGCCACTCGCCCCACCACCACGCCGGCACTCTTGACGGGCGCCCGGGGCTTCAGTCCGCCGATGTTTTCAAAACGTGCGATAACCTCATAGCTGTCCGAATTGTTTACGGTGTTCATGCTGCCAACCTTGAGCGTCAGAAACAGCAGCGCGGCGATGCCCGCGATCACAAATAGTCCAACCCAGAGGTCGAGTATGGTCTTGTTCATTTAGCTAAGTCCCCGGAACATGAATGCAGTCAAAACAAAATCCAGTGCCAGCACGGCCAGGCTGGAGGTCACCACGGTGCGCGTGGTGGCGCCCGAAACCCCTTCGGCAGTGGGCGGCGCATCATAGCCTTCAAACAGTGCGATCAGGGTGATGGCAATGCCGAACACCACGCTTTTGATCGCTCCATTCAGAATATCCTGCTCAAAGTCGACCGCGCTTTGCATCTGCGACCAAAACGCGCCTTCATCCACCCCGATCAGCTGCACGCCCACCAGATAACCGCCGAATATCCCCATCGCCGAAAACAGTGCGGCCAGTAACGGCATGGAAATCACGCCGGCCCAGAAGCGCGGCGCCACCACGCGCGCGATCGGATCCACCGCCATCATTTCCATCGCCGACAACTGCTCGGTCGCCTTCATCAGGCCGATCTCCGCCGTGATGGCCGATCCGGCCCGGCTGGCAAACAGCAGCGCCGCCACCACAGGACCCAGCTCGCGAACCAGGGATAACGCCACCAGGACGCCCAGCGACTCTTCCGCGCCGTAGGTTTGCAGCGTCTCGTAGCCCTGCAAACCGAGCACCATGCCAACGAACAGGCCCGAAACCAGGATGATGATGAGCGACTGGACACCGCTGAAATACATCTCGCGGATGGTCAGTCCGAAACGGCGGAATGCGGTGCCCGAATGCCGCAGAATCGCCACAAAGAAACGCGCAGCAAAACCAATACGCCCTACGCCTTGCAGCGTACGATTCCCCAAACCCGCTATTGCCTGCTTAAGCACTCTGTTCTCCCAGACGCAGGTCTTTAACGTAAGGCGCTGCCGGATAATGAAATGTCACGGGGCCCTCCGCCTCACCGTGCACAAATTGATGGACATACGGCAGATCGGACGCGCGGATGTCGTCTGCCGTTCCCTCGGCAACTATGACGCCTTCCGACACGAAATAAACATAATCGACAATTTTGAGCGATTCCTGCACGTCATGGGTCACCAGGATGGAGGTCAGGCCCAGGGTATCGGTCAACCGCCGGATCAGGTTGCCTGTCACCCCCAATGAGATGGGGTCCAGCCCCGCAAACGGCTCGTCATACATCACCAGTTGAGGATCCAATGCAATCGCACGCGCCAATGCCACGCGCCTTGCCATGCCGCCGGACAGCTCGGCCGGCATCAGGCGCGCTGCCCCGCGCAATCCCACTGCATGCAGCTTCATCAGCACCAGGTCGCGGATCGCATCTTCCGGCAGGTCGGAATGTTCGCGCAGCTGGAATGCCACGTTGTCGAACACGGACATATCCGTAAACAAAGCGCCGAACTGGAACAGCATGCCCATCTTGCGGCGCAAGCGATACAGGCCGGCCTGGTCGAGCTCACCCAGCGATTCGCCGGCCACACGCAGCTTTCCCTGACTGGGTTTGATCTGCCCGCCAATCAGGCGCAAGAGGGTGGTTTTGCCGCAACCGCTGCTGCCCATGATGGCTATCACCTGACCCCGTCTGGCGGTCAGACTGATGCCTTTCAGAACCGGCCGGGCGCCATAGTCAAATGCGACATCTTCGATTTCAACCAGATTATCGTGTTGCAAAAAACAGGACCTGTCTTTGTTATGAGTGGATAGCCATTTTACCGAAGCCCGCGCGCGTCCATGCTGCCGAGCTGTAATTCTGGCGCGGTGTCAGTAACCCATGACCTGCTTTAACTGATTGACCTGCTGCATCAATCCCAGATCGCCGCTCCGGCTAAACACAAACAGGGGTTCGCCTTTTTCTGCCTGCCGGGTAATGCGCTGCGCCAGCGCACGTAAATCAGGCGCCTCATCCAGCCACCAGACATGATCGTTTATCCAGCCGGGAAAGGCCCGCAGCACGCGTTCGGAAGCTGGCCAGCCGGCGCCTTCGCCGGCCGGTTCAAGGACGAAATAAAAACCGTCCTGGGTATCGTTCAGGCACGCCAGCCACGCGCTTTCCGTGATGGATTGCCAGACCGGGCGGGGCAGAAAAACCGCCTGGAATTGCGTGTTGTAATACGACAACATCCAGTCATCCGGCAAGTCGTCCGGATAAAAAACGCCTTGCCAGGCCGGATTGACCCAATTCACGCTACCCACAAATACGAGTTGCTTATTCTGCATGCCGCCCCCTTCCGCTGATGCCGCTGGTGTTGTTGGCATGACCTCATGCGCGGCGCCAGCTTGTGCCGCCAGGCCCATCCTCCAGCACGATGTTCGCCGCTGTCAGCGCATCGCGAATGCGGTCGGATTCAGCAAAGTTCCGCTCCATGCGTGCGGTTTTCCGTGCCGCAATCAATGCTTCGATTTCCTGTTCTGCCATGCCCGCACAGGCAGCGCCGGCCTGCAAATATTCAGCCGTATCGCGTTGCAGCAATCCCAGCACGCCGCCCAGACTGCGTAAAGTCTGCGCTGCCGGGGCATCGCCACGGTTCGCTTCGCCCGCCAGGTCGAACAGAACCGCAAGCGCCTCGGCGGTATTGAAATCGTCATCCATGGCTGCGCGAAAGCGGATAGCCGCAGGATGCTGCCAGTCAGGTTCGGCGCCTGGCAAAGGCGCGTTCCTGAGCGCCGTATACAAGCGCGACAGGGCACTCCGGGCATCGTCGAGGTGAGCGTCGGAATAATTGAGCGGGCTGCGGTAATGCGCGCGCAGGATGAAAAAACGCACCACTTCGGCGTCGTACTTTTTCAGGATTTCGCGGATGGTGAAAAAGTTGCCCAGCGATTTGGACATTTTTTCGTTATCCACCCGCACAAAGCCATTGTGCAGCCAGTAATTGACGAATTTGCAGCCGTGCGCGCCTTCAGACTGGGCGATTTCGTTTTCGTGGTGCGGAAACTGCAAATCCTGTCCGCCGCCGTGAATATCGAAGTGATTGCCAAGCAACTCGGCGCTCATGGCCGAACATTCGATATGCCAGCCCGGGCGACCCGGACCCCAGGGGGAATCCCAGAAAGGTTCGCCCGGTTTGGCCGCTTTCCACAGCACGAAATCCATCGGATCACGCTTGTTCAGGTCGATCTCGACCCGCTCGCCTGCGCGTAATTCGTCCAGGCTCTTGCCCGACAAACGGCCATAGCGCTCAAAACTGCGCACGCTGTAATACACGTCGCCATTGGGCGCCGGATAGGCAAGATCGCGTTTTTCCAGCGCGGCAATCAAAGCCAGCATCTGCGCCACATAAGCCGTGGCGCGCGGCTCGTGGTCGGGCGGCAATACCCCCAGTGCGCGCTCATCTGCGTGCATCTCCGCAATAAAACGCTCGGTCAGGGCAGCCGGCGTCTCATTGTTTTCCTGCGCCCGCCTAATGATTTTGTCGTCGATGTCGGTAATGTTTCTTACGAAGTCAACCTGATAACCGCTTGCACGCAGCCAGCGCGTCACCATATCGAAGACAACGAAAACGCGCGCATGGCCCAGATGACACAGGTCGTACACCGTCATTCCGCATACATACATGCGTACCTTGCCCGGTGTGAGCGGGACAAACGCTTCCTTGGTGCGAGTGAGTGAATTGGTAATGTGCAGCATGGTGCGAACAATCAGGGATGAAATAAGGAAGTAAGGGAATCAGGCATTGCCATCGACTGTCTCAGTCGGGTCGATGTTGTTAGAATGCCTGCTTTCCAGGTTGAACCGAGCATATCACATGGTCTTGTCGCGTTTTTTTGCGGTCGTTGCTGCCTGCGCCCTGCTTTTCAGCATGCCGGCCCAGGCCACGGAAATCCAGGAAATCAACCAGCAGTTCCGCAAGGGCGATTTGCCCGGCGCGCTCGACCGCGCCAACCGCTTTCTGGCCACAAACCCCAAGGACGCACAAGCGCGCTTTCTGAAAGGCCTGATCCTGACTGACCAGGGCAAGACCAACGATGCCATCGCCGTGTTTACCGGACTGACCGAGGATTTCCCCGAACTGCCGGAACCCTACAACAACCTGGCCGTGCTGCATGCGTCGCAAAGCAGGTACGACGCAGCGAAAAATGCGCTGGAAATGGCCATCCGCGCCCATCCCAACTATGCCACCGCCCATGAGAACCTGGGTGATATTTACGCCAAGATGGCCTCGATTGCCTATGACAAGGCTTTGGCCCTGGACAGCAAGAACGTTGCGGCGCAAACCAAGCTGGCGCTGATCCAGGAGATGATACAGGGGCAGCCACGCAAGGCCGCGACCGCCAAGTCCGCACCGGCGCCAACCAGGCCCGCACCGGCCAAGCCCTCGCCCGCAGCCGCCCCACAAGCCAGCAATGCGGTTAAAGCCGCCATCATCGAATGGGCGAAAGCGTGGTCGGCACGCGACGTCAATGCCTACCTGGCGGCTTACGCCAGCGACTACGCGGCCGACGGCATGACACGCAGCAAGTGGGAAGCCCAGCGCCGCGAGCGGGTCGGCAGCGCCAAGAGCATCGACGTTCAATTGAGCGACATGAGCATCGATCAGCAGGGCGATACCGCCAGCGCCACGTTCCGGCAGGCCTACCGTTCCGACCGTTTCAGCTCGACAGTGACCAAAACCCTGAAGCTGGCGCGACAGAACGGTCAATGGCGCATCGTTGACGAGAACGCGAAGTAAACGCAATGATGCGCTTCTGCCCTGCACTGCGACTTGCTGCGCCGGCGCTTCGCGCCGCGGAGTCGCCCAGCCACTACCGCGCCGTGCTCAAGACGGGTACGCAGGACTTGCCGATTTTTTGCGGACAGCAAGACAAGGTCGAACTCGGCAAGGTCAGCCTGATGCGCTATCCTGAACGTCCGGATTTCGCACGGGCGATTTTTGAGCAGAACGATCCGAACAGCAACCTCAGCGACCGTAAGCCAAAACGCCAATTCCGCAGCCGCGAAAACGGACGCTTGAAAATCATTCACAAAACCTCTCTTTAAAGGATATCCATGGTCAAGCTGCACACCAATCACGGCATCATCACCCTCGAACTCGATGCCGAGAAAGCCCCGAAAACAGTAGAGAACTTTCTGCAATACGTGCGCGACGGTTTTTTTGACGGCACGATTTTTCATCGGGTAATCGACGGCTTCATGATTCAGGGTGGCGGCTTCGAGCCCGGCATGACGCAAAAACCCACCCGCGACACGATTGAAAACGAAGCGGCCAACGGCCTCAAGAACGAGGCGTACACCGTTGCCATGGCGCGCACGCCCAACCCCAATTCGGCCAGTTCGCAGTTCTTCATCAACATTGCCAACAACAGCTTTCTGAACTTTACCGCGCCTAC
>NCIF01000221.1 GCA_002256785.1 Hydrogenophilales bacterium 17-61-9 | reverse complement strand
ATGAACGCGTTGCGCCTGACCGAGGGCGTGCCTGCGGCGCTGTTCGAAGAACGCACCGGCCTGCCCCTGGTCGTGTGCGCCGCAGCGCTGGAAAAAGCGCGCGCGCGGGGCCTGCTGTTGCCCGGTGCCACCCGCTTGCAGCCGAGCGTGCACGGGCAGCATTTTTTGAACGACCTGCTGGAGCTGTTTCTGGCTTAAGCGCTGGCTGTTCTAAAGCCCGCAAACGCATCGCGCCGCTGCGGCAAATAAAAGTTTCGGAAGCCTGCGCGTTTGAGCCGCGCATCGGTCACCGGACCGCCGCCGCGCAGTTCCTGGTGGGTATGGAACCAGGGCTGCGAGTAGTCGCGATACGGGTCGGGCTCGAATCCGGGATAAGGCGCGAAGGCGTCGCGCGTCCATTCCCAGCCCGCTCCCCAGTCGAACCCATCAATCCCGGTTGCATGCTGCCATTCGGCGGCACTCGGCAGGCGGCGCCCCAGCCAGGCCGCGCAGGCTTCGGCTTCAAAACAGTTCACATGCAGCATCGGCGTGCCGGCCAGCAAGGGCGACCACTGATCGAACCGCCGCACCTGCCAGCCAGCATCGGACTTGCGCCAATACAGCGGCTGTGTCACGCCGCTGGCCGTGCGCCAGTCCCATCCCGCTTGCGACCATGCTGAGCGGAGCTGATAGCCGCCCGCGTCGACGAAGGCGGCAAACGCGGCTTCGCTGACCAGGCTGGCGTCGATGTCGCAGGCCGGAACGCGCACCGTGTGGCGCCATTTTTCGTTGTCGAAAATAAAGCCTTCGCCGGTCCCGCTGCCCAGCGTGACATCAGCCTCGGCCAGCGCCAGCCGGTGGGCGATCAGGGGCAGGGCGTCCGGCAGCATCAGCGCGGCGGGCGGCGCATAGCCCAGGTACTGAAACGCCATCCACCAGGCCTCGATGTGCATCAGCTCGTGATACAGGCACAGCTCGGCCAGATAGGCCAGCGCGGGCGTGAACGCGCCGCGCAACCGCGCTGTGACAGCGGCCGTTACCCGGTTGGCATACGCATCGAGCGCGGCGGGCGGCAGCAGGGGCAGATCCCAGCGCGTGTCGTGCGGCACGGCAGACGAGTCGTACAACGCATCGGCGCCCGGCAGCAGGTTGTCGGCGACGCGGCCATCCGCCTGCGCGCGCAGACACCAGCGTTCCTGGAACCATATGATGTGGCCGAGCTCCCACAAGGGCGGATTCAGGATCGGATCACGCGGCCCCAGCCAGCCATCTGCCGGCAGACAGGCAACGAGCGCATGCAGTTGTTCGCGCACCTGCATCAGGCTGGCGATGAGCTGTTCCGGCGTGGAGCCGCTGACGGGGCGATCGAGGTTCATGCTATATAGATACCGTAAATTCAAGCGCCACTTTCAATTTAAACCACAGGTGAATTCTGAACATGAGCGAGCCCACCCCGAATCCCCCCATCCGCCTGACCCAGTTTTCGCATGGCGGCGGTTGCGGCTGCAAAATCGCGCCAGCCGTGCTGCGCGAAATCCTTGCCGGCACGCCTTTTACATCCAACCTGGCGGCAGCCTATCCCGATTTGCTGGTGGGCATCGAGCATGGCGACGACGCCGCGGTCTATCGCCTGAACGACGAGCAAGCCATCGTCGCCACCACCGATTTTTTCATGCCGATTGTGGATGATCCCTACGAGTTCGGCCGCATCGCCGCCACCAATGCGCTGTCCGATGTGTATTCCATGGGCGGGCGGCCGCTGTTCGCACTCGCCATCGTCGGCATGCCGATCGGCAAGCTGTCCAACGACGTCATCCGCCAGATTCTCGCGGGCGGCGAGGCGGTGTGCAAGGCGGCGGGCATTCCGATTGCGGGCGGTCATTCCATCGACGCGCCGGAGCCGATCTACGGCCTGGTCGGCATTGGCGTGGTCGACCCGCGCCGCGTCAAGAAAAATTCGGGCGGCCAGGACGGCGACGTGCTGATTCTCGGCAAGCCGCTCGGCGTCGGCATCTACAGCGCC
>NCIF01000067.1 GCA_002256785.1 Hydrogenophilales bacterium 17-61-9 | reverse complement strand
GGTGGACATCAATTACCCCTTCGTGATCGGCGGCTGGATTCCGGTGTTCGGCCCCAGTCCCTCTGATGCGCCTTCGGTGATTACGGCGGCCCTGGCGCCGCACGTCACCATGCGTTACATGCGATGAGGGAAGCGGCCATGGCACATAACGACATCAACTTTTCCCGCCGCCAGCGCGGCGCCAGCGCGGTCGAGTTCGCTTTTATTGCAGCGATGTTTTTCGCTCTGCTGTTTGGCATTGTCGAGTTCGGCCGCCTGTTTTTCAATATCAACAGCGTGCAGGAAATTACTCGGCGCGCTGCCCGCGAGCAGGTGGTGCGCTGGGTATCGGCAACCGACGCAGTGCAACGCGAAGCCGTGCTGCAGCCCGGCAGTACCGGCACGGTGTATTACCCGGGCGCGATCGATATCAACAATACCCAGGTGCGGCTCAGTTTTTACAACACCTATGCCGATGCCGCCAGCGGGACCAGCCCCATCAGCTATTCGGGCAGCGCCACCTCGCAATCCAATTTCAACAACTGCCTGCTGGGTAACCCCACCTGCGTCCGCTTTGTGCGGGCCACCCTGAGCAATAGTGCAAACCCCAATACGCTTATTAGCGAAAGTTCGCCAGTGAATTTCAATGTTTTCGCAGCCTTTATGCCCAGCAATGTTTTCCCCCTGCCCAATTCGACGGTCATCATGCCGGCCGAAGCGCTGGGGCTTTTGTAAGGAGATGGATATGCGAGTCGAAGACCCTCGCGATCTGGAGAGAAATACAATGAAAACCACCGTCATCGGCCGCAATGAAAACACTCTGCAGACTTTACGCAGCTTGTTGGAAGAATGGGACGGCAATATGCCGGTGACGGTGCTGACGGCTGGCGTGGACAAGGTGTTTGCCCTGATCCAGGCGTCTCCGCCCGATGTGTTGATCATTGAGGCGGTGTGCGCGGGTGACGATGAGTTGTCCCACATGGATACGCTCACCGAGCGTTTTCCCAACATGACCGTGATGCTGTTGTGCAAGGCGCCGACGGCGGAGGTGATGCAACACGCCATGCGTCTGGGTATCAGGGAGTTGCTGACCGAACCGCTCAAGCGCACTCAGTTGCATGAAGCCATGCAGCGGGCGCGCCGCCGCTCACAGGGCAGGATGGGGTCGCACAAGGTGGGACGGGTGATGGCCTGGATCGGCAGCAAGGGCGGCAGTGGCCAGACCTTTCTCGCTTCGAATTTTGCCTATGCGCTTTCACGCTCTAGCCCGGTTCGTGTTGCGCTGATTGACCTCGATCTGCAGTTTGGCGATGCGGTGCTGTTTCTGGCAGACCACCAGCCCCAGTTTACAGTGGCCGATGTGGCCGGCAGCCAGGGCCGGCTCGACGCAGCCCTGCTGGGATCGAGCATGGCCCATTTGACACCCAGTCTGGATGCGCTGTGCGCGCCGGAAAGCCTGGAAGCAGCTACCCAGGTGAAGCCCGAGGAGGTGGAAACCATCATTCAACTGGCCGCGCAGAATTACGATTATGTGGTGATGGACCTGGGGCGCAATATGGATTCGCGTACCTTGCGGGCGCTGGATATGTCGAATGATATTTTCATCGTAGTGCAGCTGACCCTGCCGTTTATCCGCGACTGCAAGCGTCTGCTGGAAACCCTGGATGTCCTTGGCCTGGCGCGTGAAAAACTGCATCTGGTGGTCAACCGCTACGAGCGGGGCGGCGATATCACGCTCGACAAGCTGGAAAGTGCGCTGGGGCGCAAGGTTTTTCAGACCATTCCCAACAGCTATACCGCCGTGGCGTCTTCGGTGAATCAGGGACGGCCCCTGCTTGATATTGCCAAGTCCGATCCGGTCGCTCGCGCATTGGTCCAGGTGGCCGAGCGCTTTACCCATCCCAACAAGATCAAGGAACAGGAACGCTCCCTGTTCAGCTGGTTCAAGGGCTCCCGTTGAGGGGGTAAGGAGAAAGTCATGTCATCACTCAGAGATAAACTCCAGCAACCTGTGGGTGGCCCGAATGGATCCCCCGGCCAGGAGCCTGTTGATGCGGGCAAGGAAAATGACTACCAGGATTTGCGCGTGCGCGTGCACAACAAATTGCTCGACCGTGTTGACCTCACCGCGATGGAATCGATTCCCGATGCGCAGTTGCGGGAGGAGTTGCGCCAGGTGGTGGAACGTATCCTCACTGAAGAAGCCGCGGCGCTCAACGATGTGGAACGTCGCCGCATGGTGGTGGATATCCAGAACGAAGTGCTGGGTCTGGGCCCGCTGGAGCCACTGTTGGCCGATCCCTCGGTTTCTGACATTCTGGTCAACACCTTCAGCAAGGTCTACGTGGAGCGCTTTGGCAAACTGCAGGAGACCGAGGTGCGCTTTGCCAGCAATGCCCACCTGTTGAAAATTATCGACAAGATCGTGTCCCGCATTGGTCGCCGCATCGACGAGTCGAGCCCCATGGTGGATGCACGTTTGCCCGATGGCTCGCGGGTCAACGCCATCATTCCGCCGCTGGCGCTGGACGGGCCGCTGCTTTCCATCCGCCGCTTCGCGGTTGTGCCGCTGAAAATTCAGGATCTTATAGGCTTCCATACCCTGACCCAAGGCATGGCCGATGTGCTGGAAGGTCTGGTGCGGGCGAAGGTGAACATGCTGATTTCGGGGGGGACCGGTTCGGGCAAGACCACCCTGCTCAATATCCTCTCCGGTTACATCCCGGCAGGGGAGCGCATTGTCACCATCGAGGATGCGGCCGAACTGCAATTGCAGCAGCCTCATGTGGTCAGGCTGGAAACCCGGCCACCCAATATCGAAGGCAAGGGTGAAGTTCCCCAGCGTGCCTTGGTACGCAATAGTCTGCGGATGCGCCCGGATCGCATCATCATCGGCGAGGTGCGCGGCGCGGAAGTGCTGGATATGCTCCAGGCCATGAATACCGGCCATGAGGGCTCCATGACCACCGTGCATGCCAACACGCCACGCGATTCACTGACCCGGCTGGAAAACATGAGTGGCATGGCGGGTTTGAACCTGCCACCCAAGGTGTTGCGTCAGCAGATTTCATCGGCGCTGTCGGTCGTCATCCAAGTATCGAGAATGTCGGACGGCAAGCGCAAAGTTGTCAGTATCGAGGAGATTACCGGCATGGAAGGCGATGTCATCACCATGCAGGAAATCTTCATATACGAAAAAACCGGCATGGCCAGTGACGGCACGGTGCTGGGGCATTTCCGGGCGACAGGGATCCGGCCCAAATTCCAGCAGCGCCTGCATGTGTTCGGTATCGACCTCAAGGACGTGTTGTTCGACCCCACCATCACATACGAATAAGGGGAACGTTGATGGACTATCTTTTTATCCTGTTCATAGTGGCGGTTTTCTTTGCCGTAGTCCTGTTGCTGGAAGGGTTCTACCAGTTGTGGAACGCTACCCGCGGGCCGGAAATCCAGCGCATCAACCAGCGCATCCAGTCCATGTCGGCGGGCAGTTACGAAGGCCGGTCGGCCTTTCTCATCAAGAAGCGCTTGTTGAGCCAAAGCCCTGCCGTTGAGCAAGTCCTCCTGGGCATTCACCGTATCCATAGACTGGACCGCCTGCTCGAGCAGTCCGGCTCGACCATGTCGGTCGCGCAACTCCTGGCCATGACCCTGCTTGCAGCGCTGACGGCCCTGTTGCTGGGCCTCTTTCTCGGACTGCCCTGGTTTGTTGCCCTGCTGCTGGCCCTGGCTGCCGCCAGCCTGCCTTATATCGCTGTCCTCAATAAAAAGCTCAAGCGTGTAAGCAAAATCGAGCGGCAACTGCCCGATGTCCTCGACCTGATGTCGCGTGCGCTGCGCGCTGGCCATGCGTTCCCCAGCGCCCTCGAGATGGTGGCCAAGGAAGGCCTGCAGCCAATCGCCCAGGAGTTCAGGGTTGTCTCCGATGAAGTCAATTTCGGCATTCCTATGGAGGATGCGCTCAACAACCTGGCGGTGCGCGTGCCGGTGACAGACTTGCGCTATTTCGTTATTGCGGTGCTGATCCAGCGGGATACCGGCGGCAACCTGGCGGAGTTACTGGACAACCTGGCCCGCCTTATCCGTGAGCGCTTCAAGTTGCTTGGGCATATCAAGGTGCTGTCCGCGGAAGGAAGGCTGTCCGCCTGGATTCTCACCATCCTGCCTTTTGCCATGATTGCTCTGATCAACATCATCAATCCGCACCTGATGAGTGTGTTGTGGACCGATAGCCTGGGCCAGAAGTTATCCCTGGCGGCCATGGCGGTCATGGTGTTGGGGGTGATCTGGATGTGGCGGATCATCAAGATCCGCATCTGACAGGAGAAGAATAATGGGACTCGTGCAAATATCCATTCTGGTACTGGTTTTTCTCTCGGTTAGCTTGCTGGCGGCAGCGGTCTTCGGATTGCTGTCACCCACCGCATTTGGCCAGCGCCTCGGCCAATTGGCCGAGCCCGGTGGGCGTGCGCGTGTAGCGGATGAGGATGGCTGGCGCAAGCGGGTGGTCAAGGTGCTTGGGCCGATGGGTAGGCTCGCTACCCCCAAGGAAGGCTGGGAACACTCGCCCCTGCGGCAGCGCTTTATGCATGCGGGCTGGCGCGATGAAAATGCACCCGCCCTGTTTTTTGGCACCAAGGCGCTGTTGACTTTTGCGCTACCGAACCTGGCGTTTCTTTTCATCGCCATTACCGGTATCCCCATTCAGGAAAGGGGCTTGCTTATTACCATTCTGGGCCTTGCGGCGGTGGGGTATTACCTGCCCAACCTGATTCTGGCCCGCAGAGTGTTTACGCGCAAACGCGAGATTTTCGAGAACCTGCCTGACGCGGTGGATCTGATGATGGTCTGCATGGAAGCCGGCCTCGGTCTGGATGCGGCCATTGCCCGTGTGGCGCAGGAAATGCGGCTGAAAAGCACTGAACTGGCCGACGAATTGTATCTGGTTGGATTGGAGTTGCGTGCCGGCGCCTCGCGCGAGCGCGCCCTGCGCAACCTGGCGTTGCGCACGGGGGTGGAGGAGATCGACGAACTGGTGACCATGCTGGTGCAGTGCGACCGTTTCGGTACCAGTATTGCCGAGTCACTGCGGGTCCATTCCGAAACCTTGCGTCTCAAGCGAAGCCAGCGGGCCGAAGAGGCCGCTGCCAAGATCCCGGTCAAGCTGCTGTTCCCGCTGATATTTTTTATTTTCCCGGCGCTGCTTTTGGTGCTGATGGGTCCGGCCATCATCAGTATTTACCGGGTACTGTTGCCGGCGATGACGGGCGGGTGAAAGCGTATTTCAAATGGGTGCGTGCCACCATCGTTTGGCAGACTCTGAAAGGGGAACATCATGAAGACTCGGCTGACGTTAAAAGTGCTGACAGCGAGCATGCTGCTGGCTTCCTGCGCCCAGACGCAAAATAAACCGACCACGCTGAACATCCAGCTCCATCAGGAAGTGCGGCACAGTTATGAACAGGCGAAAGCCCAGTATGATCTGGGCCGTTATTACCATGGCCAACTTCGCTACAGTCAGGCGATTGAGGCTTATCGGCAGGCTTTGGCGATGAATCCCGACATGGTCGATGCCTTGAACGCAATGGGCGTTGCGTATGCCGAAAGCGGCGATCTGGCCCTCGCTCGGCAGCAATTCGAAGCGGCGCAGAAACTTCAGCCAAATTCAGTCAATACTAATAACAACCTGGGTTTTGTGAATTACCTCGCGGGTGCCTATCAGGTTGCGATAGAAGCCTTCAAGCAGGCGCTTCGGATAGATGCCGGTGATAAAAAGGCCCGTGAGAATCTCGTTCTGACGTATGACAAGATGGGACTCGGAAAGCAGATTGCCCGCACCAAGGCGCCGGATCAGGCTGTATCAGCGCAGCACTCCATGGAAAAAGACATGCGGTCAGCCTGGGTCGAGATTTCCCCGTCCATTTATGCAATGCACTCACCAGCGGTGCAGGAGACGCACTCTGCTGAAACACCATTAGTCAGGGAGATCGACATCGCACCCGTGGTCCGGATGGCAACCGTTGAGGCCGTACCTGTGGCGGTTCCGCGAGCGGCTACGGTCTCGCCTGCACACGCTGAACAGCCCTCTGTGGCGCCCCTTGCCGAAGCCTGTTTGCAGGTGATGAACGGCAATGGCGTAAAGGGGATTGCGAGAAAAGTATCGCGTTATTTGACCGCGCTAGGCTATCCGTCCGCTGGAATAACAAACTATCCGAGCTTCAATGAGGCGCGGACGCGCATTGAGTACCGATCGGACTATGCCGAGCAGGCACGCCGCTTGAGCACGCTGCTTCCGGGGGAAGCGATCGTGTCTGAAGTGGGCGCACTGGATGGATTGGCGAAGATCAAGTTGGTGCTCGGCAACGATATCCGGCATGAGCCGCTTTCCTGGGATTTCGCGGGGAAACGCAGCCAGTCTATCGGTGCCGCAGAAGGCGGGGATAGTGCTGCTCACACTCTGCCGCTGGAGGTTGCGAACGGCAACGGTGTGAAGGGTATTGCGCGCAAGGTGGCGAATTATCTGTCTGTTATTGGATATCGGACCACGAGTGTTTACGATCTGAGGCCGTTTAACAAAGCTGTGACCCGAATCGAGTACCGTAAGGGTTATATTGCTCAGGCGATCAAATTGGGAAACGCGCTCCCGGGAGGCGTGGCCTATATCGAGTCAGCGGGATTGCGAGGCGAAGTACGTCTCGTGCTGGGGCATGACATCAAACAAAATGTGGCGGCATGGTCGCCGTGGCTGAAGGATGTCAAATTGGCAGAAGCGGCAGCCCAGTTCAGATAAAACTGGCGGATTCAAGGCTGAAGTGCAAAGGCGTTACGATAAAAACTTGACTGCCTCATGAAGACCTCGTGGGGGAGTCTTGAAGCCGAGGTATTTCTGGGCCGATTGTTGACCGACCATGGTGAGGGCGACCTGAGGTGGGGTGATAGAATCAACGCAGCTTCTTTGGGAAGAACTGCCGGATGAGGCCGTTCATGTTCTCGCCCGCACAACCTGTTAATCCGCGTTGCACTTCGAATTTGAATTCGCGTTTTGATTCAAGTATTCGCTTCTGCTGCCGATGGACCTAATAAGCATAAAAACTATAGATAACGCGGATAAACCATGACTCGGAGTCGACTATCGCTGCTGGCCTACCTGGCCGGGGTGTTGCTTTGCCTGACCCCCATAGCAGGTCACGGCGGGGTGGTCGACGCCAAGCTTCCCTCCGGAAAAATGGCCGGTGCAAACTTTCAAGCGGGCAAAAAAGGCATGCCTGCCGTACTGGTGTTGCATGGCTTTCTGCAAACCCGTGCCTTCCCCACCGTTGCCGGCATTGTGGACGCGGCGTCCACTGCCGGCTACACCACGCTGGCGCCCACCCTGACGCTGGGTATCTCGCAACGCAATAAAAGCCTGCCTTGCGAGGCGATCCACATGCATACGCTGGACGAGGACGCGGCCGAGGTCGCGTTTTGGGTTCACTGGCTTGTGCAAAAAGGACATAGCCGCATCATTCTGGTGGGGCATAGCTACGGCAATGTGCAACTGCTTGCGTATATGGGACGCAATCCGGCGCCTGCCGTGAAACAGCTGCTGATGATCAGCCTCACCGACGTGGAGCTGAAACAGAACGTTCAGCAACGCGCACGGCTTGCGCAGGATCTGCGCGATCGTTTGGCTAAAAAGGACAATGCGCTTGTGGTGGCGAAATTTGGTCACTGTAATAAATATGCCAGTCCGCCGGCGGCACTGCTTACCTATCTGTCGGTTAGCCGGGGCAGTATTCTGGGAGCGTTGGCGAAAGCGCCGGTTCCGGTTGAGGTCATCATGGGTTCCAGGGATGATCGCATGGAGGCCGATTGGGTGGAGAAACTGGTTGCACGCGGCATTGTGGTGCGCGTCATTCCAGGCGCCTCGCATTTTTTTGACAACCAATACGAATTCGACCTGCAAGAGGCTGTATTGCAGGCGTTGCAGGACAAGCGCCCCGAGCGTTGAAGCATGCGCTTCCCCTCAATCACGTTGCGACTTTCAGCCCGGCCCATTGCCTACTATGCACTGACGCTTTTCTTTGTGCTGGTGTTGGCTTTGGCCGTATTCGCGGCCTTTGTGTATCACGACACCGCTCGACTCAAGGAAGCCATCGCGCAATCTGACGAAAAGCTGGCGCATCAGGAACTGGAAGAGGCCATCAGCTTGCTCAGCGAACGGGCCAATCGCACGGCCCAGGCTCTGATGGCATGGGACGAGGCGCGGCAGCAACTGGAAGATCCGATTTATTACGGCTACTGGCGGAACACCCGCGCACTCTCGGCCGGCGTGATTCCGGAAACCCTGGACGCGGTCGATCTGTATGACTTGACGGGCCGCAATCTGTCGGCGGCACCCTCTGGCGAGGCGAGCATGCCGGCGCAAATCGACCCGGAAAAATTGCAGCCTTTCATGGAGCAGGAAGGCGGACACGGACATGTGTATTATTTTTTTCCGTTTTATCAGGGCGTCGATCAAGCCCATCGTCTGGGTTACATGGGGTTCAAGTTCGATCTTCAGGATGAACTCGCAAAACTGCGTAAATTCCGCTATCTGGATTTGCAGAGTGTGAACCTTGTGGCGCAGGAAGGTCAGCATATCCCGCTCCATGCGCTGGTCTCCGCGTTGCAATTCAAGGCAGTCGGCAATCCGGAAACACGCGCGCTTGAAAAACTGATCAGCCGCTCGTTTTATGAAATGGCGGCCATTATCGCTGCCATTTCTTTTCTCGCTTATTTGGCCACCGCCTCGGTTATTACCAAGCCCTTGCGCGCCTTGTCCGGCCACATCGACGCCATGAGGCGCGGCAAAGGCGAACTGCTGGGCGAGTCCTACCGCGGCATGCTGGCGGTAACGGAACTCGAAAACGTGCGCCACTCGCTCAACGATTACCAGCAGCAGCTCGATGACATGCATGTGAGCCTGGCGCACAAGAATCAGGAACTCTGGACCCAGGCGCATCACGATCCGCTGACGGGGACGCTCAATCGCCGCGCCTTTGACGACGATTGGCGCGCCATGCATCGCACCCATCCCGGCATCCCGCTGGAGGTGGCTTTTCTGTTGTTCGACTGCGATCACTTCAAGGCCATCAACGACACCTATGGGCACCAGGTAGGGGACCAGGTGTTGCAGGGTCTGGCCGAGTCGTTGCAAGGCGCGCTGAGATCCGGGGAACGCCTGTACCGACTGGGCGGAGACGAATTTGCGACGATTTTGTTCTCCGCCGACATGGCGCGCGTCGGACGCATGGTGGAGCGCTGCATGGAACAGGTTCTGCGCCACGATTTCAGCGTCTACTGGGTTCGGGAGCCGGTCCGCATCAGCGTGGGAATTTCCACCCTGGCGGCCGCTCAAGAGGATGACCTGCAACAGCTGCATCGCCAGGCCGATATTGCGATGTATTACGCCAAACGTCCGGGACAAAGCAACATTTCCGTGTATACGCCGGAGATGGGTGCAGGCCAGGAGGCGGTGGTTTCCAACGCCGAAACCAGTGCCGTTTACGAAGCCATGGCCGATCCGGATCAGCTGGAAATGCATTATCAGCCCGTGCTGGCTTTGCCTTCGCTCCGGATTGAATACTATGAAGCCCTGGTGCGCATTCGGGGCGAGCATGGCTTGATCATGCCGTCCAGTATTTTTCCGGTCGTCGAGTTTCGCGGCCTCGAATGCGAGTTCGATCTGGCCGTGCTGGAAAGGGTGCGGCGCGACCTGGAGGCGGGGTGGGTTCCGTCCGGAATCGGGGTGTCGCTCAACGTATCCGGACCCGGTATTGTCAATGCCCGCGTCATCGACACGCTGATGAAGTTTGCCCCGATGCTGTCCGGATACAAGCTGGTGCTGGAAGTCACTGAAACCTCGCTTATCACCCAGATCGCCCAGGCATCGAGCAACCTCAACCGCTTGCGCAAGGCCGGCTTTGCGATCGCGCTCGACGACTTTGGCAGCGGCTATTCTTCCTTGCGCTATCTGGCGAGCATGCCGGTGGACCTGGTGAAATTCGATATTTCCATGGTGCGCTGTCTTGAAACGCCGGGTCGCCAGGCCGTCTTCGTCGAAGATCTGGCGCGCTTGATCAAGGACGCAGGCTACAAGCTGGTGGCCGAGGGAATCGAGTCCGAGGCTTTGCTGAACAGGGTGGCCGCACTGGGTTTCTCGCACGCCCAGGGGTTCCATATCGGGCGTCCCGCAGCGTTGACGAAATTGCATCCGGCGCCCGCAGTGCAGCGGGATGCGTTGTCGGGGGCAGGCGTTAAATCAGAGCACCACGTCGTTGCGATGACGTAGCCAGATCGCGGTCATCACGCTGCTGATAAACAAACCAAACACCCAGATAATGGTATGGATATGCCAGTCGGCCCGCACCATCAGGGCGTAGGCGCCGGTCAGGATCAGGATGCTGATGTTCTCGTTGAAGTTTTGCTGGGCGATCGAGTGGCCCGCCCCCATCAGCAGATGCCCCCGATGTTGCAGCAGGGCATTCATCGGCACCACGAAAAAGCCTGCCAGCGCACCCGCCAGGGCCAATAAAAGCAGGGCAGGGAACAGGCTTTGCACCCAGATCAGCGCAATCGGCACAAAGCCCAGAATGATGCCGGCGGGCAGCACGCGGGTTGCGCGTTGCAGGCGGACGAACTTGCCGGCCAGTATCGAGCCGATGGCGATGCCGAATGCGGTCGCGGCGGTGAGCTGGGTGGCCTGATCGAGGCCGTATTTCAGGTTGAGCGCGGCCCAGGCGATGATGAGCAGCCGCAGGGTGGCGCCAACGCCCCAGAACAACGTCGTGACGGCAAGCGAAACCTGACCGAGCGGATCGCGCCACAGCAGTTTGAAGCTGTGCCAGAAGTCATACAGAATATACAGTGGAGATTGGTTGGGCAGCTTGTGGTCGATCGGCAGCCGCGGGATGAACAGGTTGGCGAAGGCTGCGGCCAGATACAGGCTGGTGATGGCCACGATGGCGAATTTCGGGGCGATGAGGCGGCTGTCCAGCCCCAGGTTGACCAGAATGCTTGCGGCCAGTTGCGGGTTGATGAGCGCACCGCCGATGATGGCGCCGAGCACGATGGCGGCGACCGTGGTGCCCTCCATCCAGCTGTTGGCAATGACCAGTTTCTCGGGCGGCAGCAGTTCGGTGAGGATGCCGTATTTCGCCGGCGAATACATGGCTGCGCCGACGCCGACTATGGAATAGGCCAGCAGCGGATGCAGACCGGCCAGCATGGTGAGGCAACCGACGAACTTGACCGTATTGGCGATCAGCATGACGCGTCCTTTGGGGATCGCATCGGCAAACGGCCCCACCAGCGGCGCCAGCACGATATACGCGACGACGAAGACAGTCTGGAGTAAAGGAGAAAACCATTCCGGCGCCGAAAAAAACAGCAGCAGACCAATCGCGGCAAATAGCAGGGCGTTGTCAGCCAGGGCGGACAGGAACTGCGCCAGCAGGATGGTGTAAAACGCGCGGTTCACGTATCGGCCAATCTAGGCTTGGCGGGGGGCGGCGCAGGATAGACGACAAGGTGTTGTCGAAAGGTACGCGAATACAAGGGGTTGATAATTGGATTGTTTCAACACGGGCGGGTTTGTGGTTGAATAAAAATCTTTTTTGACCCGGGGGCGGGAATTTATGGCCGACCGCAGACTGCAAGTATTCTACACTGTCGCCAGACAGCTCAGCTTTACCAAGGCTGCCGATATCCTTTATATGACTCAGCCTGCGGTGACTTTTCAGGTCAAGCAGCTGGAAGAGCATTTCAATACCCGTTTGTTCGAGCGCAGCCACGGCAGGATTTCGATGACGCCTGTGGGCCATTCTGGCCTTGACTGGCGAGATGGAAGCGCGCGTCGGCGAGTTGACCGGCCAGGTGACCGGCCCCTTGATGATCGGCGCGTCAACCACGATAGCCGAATATCTGTTGCCGCGCATACTGGGTGAATTCAAGGAGCGCTTCCCGCAGGTTCAGGCGCAGCTTACCGTGGCCAACTCGGAAACCGTGGCCGCCAAAGTGGCCGACCATTCGCTCGACGTCGGCCTGATCGAAGCGCCCTCGCACAACCCCAATCTGACCACCCTGGCCTGCTGCGAGGACGAGCTGGTGATGATTTGCGCACCCAGTCATGCGCTGGCCGCGCGTCCCGGTGTGAAGGCGCGCGAAATCGCCGACCAGCCCTATGTGTCGCGCGAGCTGGGGTCGGGCACGCGCGAAGTGGTGGACGATTTCTTCAAGGGCAACGGCGTCAATCCAGACGACCTGCATATCGAGATGGAGCTGGGCAGCCGCGAGGCCATCAAGGGCGCGGTCGAGGCCAATCTCGGCGTGGCCATCATGTCGGCGTCGACGGTCAACAAGGAAATCCAGCTGGGTACGCTGGTTGCGGTGCCGCTGATTCCCCGACTCACGCGCGAGTTGACCATGGTGTATGCGCCGGAAAAATTCCGCAGCAAATTGCTGGATGCCTTTATCACGTTCGTCGATAACAAGTTTCAGCAGTGCAACACCGATGTGATTCCAATGAAGCGTCCAGGCAAAGGGCGCGTTCGCTGATGCGCGACAGCAAGCGTCTGGTATCCATTTTCAGGCGCTTGTCGGAAACCCGGCAGCAGGCGCTGCTGGAATATGCCGAGTTTCTGGCCGGGAAAGAGGGCGCCGACATTGCTTCAGCCCCGCCTGGCGAACCGCTGCCGATTCCACGCCCCGAGAATGAAAACGTGGTCAAGGCGATTCAGCGTCTGATGCAGACTTATCCGATGCTGGAACGCAACCGGATTTTCCATGAAGCCTCTGCCCAGATGACCCGCCATTTGATCCACGGCGTGCCGGCGCGAGAGGCGATCGACGAACTCGAGCGGATTTTTGCGCGCCAGTACCAGAAGCACCTCGATGCGCTGAACGATCATTCACCGCCGCCCTGATCCGGCAACGCATCAGTCGGGCAAGGCGCGCCCGCATTGCCAGCAACTCAAGAAATTGCCCGGATTGCGCTCGCCGCAGTAGGGGCAGTTTTTTTCGTCGCGCGGCAGGGCATTGTGCAAGCCGCTCAGCGCCTCGCATGCACGCGCGGCTTGCGTGTCGTCCTCCACCCAGATTTCAGGCTGCGCCTGCATGAATGGCACCTCGCCCAGGGCGCCGGCGGCGTTGGCGTTGAAGATGTGCGTGACGATGCCCAGGCTGGACAGCGCGTCGACGGCCAGCTGGGCGTCGAGCAGGGTGGGGGCGATGTGAACCCGTTTCATTGACGGGCGGTGGGGATCAGCTTTTGCGGCGCACGCGCACGATGAGATCGATGCCTTCGGTCACCATGTTGTCGGGCAACGGCGGCAGACCCGTAATCCGTACATGCCCGGCATCGATATCGGACAGCTTGCCGCTGTCGACTTCGTAGAGGTGGTGATGCGGGGTGGTGTTGGGGTCGAAGAACACCTTGCTGGGGTCGACGATCACTTCGCGCACCAGCCCTTTTTCCAGAAACAGTTTGAGCGTGTTGTAGACCGTGGCCTTGGAGGTTTCGGAGTGGCGCGTGTTGACGATCGCCATCACCTGGTCGGCCGAAAGATGCGCCTGGCGCGAAAACAGCGCGTGCGCAATCTCGATCCGCTGGTGGGTCGGGTTGATGTCGTGGTCGCGCAAAAGGCCGGCCATGTTGTCGCGCGTGTAATGCATGCGCCTTATGATAATCAGCAATCTGGACTTTGTCTAACTTCCGGAATCGGTATGGCTGCCGTTTGGCCAGGCCAGACCGGGCGCGGCAAAGCATTAAAAAACGGTACAATTAAGCCCGGTTTTTTGGAGATGGATTCCCCCGTGCCTACGCTCACCCGACTCGATAGCACGCAGCCTGATTTTCAGGCGCGTCTTGCCCGTCTGCTGCAGTTTGACGATGCCGCCGATGCTGCCATTGAGCAGACGGTGGCCGGGATCCTGCATGACGTGAAAACGCGGGGCGATGCCGCCGTGCTCGAATACACCGCGCGCTTCGATCGCCTGCCCGCAGCCTCGCTGGCCAGCCTGGAACTGAACGCCGCGCAGCTGCGGGACGCGCTCGCGCACCTGCCCGCCGACACGCGCCTGGCGCTGGAAGCCGCGGCGGCGCGCGTGCGCCGCTATCACGAGAAGCAGACCCAGGCATCGTGGACGTATACCGAGGACGACGGCACCGTGCTGGGGCAGAAAATCACGCCGCTCGACCGCGTCGGGCTGTATGTGCCGGGCGGCAAGGCCGCGTATCCGTCGTCGGTGCTGATGAACGCGATTCCGGCCAGGGTGGCCGGCGTCGGCGAACTCATCATGGTGGTGCCGACGCCGGGCGGCGAGCAGAATCAGCTGGTGCTGGCGGCCGCCGCGATTGCCGGGGTCGACCGCGTGTTCACCATCGGCGGCGCGCAGGCGGTGGCGGCGCTGGCTTACGGCACTGAGACCGTGCCGCAGGTCGACAAGATCGTCGGCCCCGGCAATGCCTACGTCGCGGCGGCCAAACGCCGCGTGTTCGGCACGGTGGGCATCGACATGATCGCCGGCCCGTCCGAAATCCTGGTGATTGCCGACGGAACACCCCGCCGGAATGGGTGGCGATGGACTTGTTCTCGCAGGCCGAGCACGACGAAATGGCGCAGTCGATTTTGCTCTCGCCCGACGCCGCCTACCTGGACGCGGTGGCGGCGGCGATCGACACGCTGATCGACGGGATGCCGCGCAGCGAAGTGATCCGCACCTCGCTGACCAACCGTGGCGCGCTGATCAAAACGCGCGACCTCGACGATGCGGCGGCGATTTCGAATTCGATTGCGCCGGAGCACCTGGAATTATCGATAGCCGACCCCGATGCGCTGCTGCCGAAGCTGCGCCACGCCGGCGCGATTTTCATGGGCAAGCACACCTGCGAGGCGCTGGGCGACTACTGCGCCGGGCCGAATCACGTGCTGCCGACCTCGCGCACCGCGCGCTTCTCGTCGCCGCTGGGCGTCTACGACTTCCAGAAGCGCAGCAGCCTGATCCACGTGTCGCAGGCCGGCGCGCAGACATTGGGCAAGATCGCCGCCACGCTGGCCTACGGCGAGGGTTTGCAGGCGCATGCGCGTTCCGCTGAATACCGCTTGATCCCTGAATGAGCCGCGCCAGCCTATGAGCCGCTATTGGAGCGCAGTGGTGCACGGCCTGACGCCCTATGTGCCGGGCGAGCAGCCGAAGCTGGCCAATCTGGTCAAGCTCAATACCAACGAGAACCCCTACGGCCCCAGTCCGCGGGTATTGGAGGCGGTGCGTGCAGAGGCCGCCGAGACCTTGCGGTTATATCCGGATCCGGGCTCTGATCGGTTGCGTGCGGGTATCGCCGCGCTTCATGGTGTCGCCGCCGACCAGGTGTTTGTCGGCAATGGCTCCGACGAGGTGCTGGCGCACGCGTTCATGGCGTTGCTCAAGCACGATCGGCCGATCCTGTTCCCCGATATCACCTACAGCTTTTATCCGGTGTATTGCGGGCTGTACGAGATCGCTTGCCGGCAGATTCCGCTGACCGAATCGTTTGAAATCAAGGTGGACGATTACCTGACGCCTAACGGCGGCATGATTTTCCCCAATCCCAACGCGCCGACCGGGCGTTTGCTGGCGCTCGCCGAAATCGAACGTCTGCTTGCCGGCAATCCCGATTCGGTTGTGGTGATCGATGAAGCCTATATCGATTTCGGCGGGCAATCGGCGGTGGGGCTGGTGGCGCGCTACCCGCAATTGCTGGTGACGCGCACCCTGTCCAAGTCGCATGCGCTGGCAGGCCTGCGCGTGGGCTATGCCATCGGCCAGCCGCACCTGGTCGAAGCGTTGAACCGGGTGAAAGACAGTTTCAACTCCTATCCGCTTGATCGTTTTGCCCAGGCCGGCGCACTGGCTTCGGTGGAAGATCACGCCTACTTTGAGACTATCTGCGCGAAAGTCGTGGCGACCCGCGCCCGGCTGGCGGCCGCGATGGCGGAACTGGGCTTTGACGTGTTGCCATCCGCAGCCAATTTCATCTTCGCCCGCCATCCCGCACATGATGGCGCAAACCTGGCCGCAGCCTTGCGCGAACGCAGCATTATCGTGCGGCATTTCAAGCATCCGGCTCGCATTGCGCCGTTTTTGCGCATCACCGTGGGCACCGATGCGCAATGCAATGCGCTGGTGGACGCGTTGAAAGCGATTGTGGCCTGCTAGAATCCCATTACAGCCTTATATTCAGACGCCATGCGCACCGCCAAAGTTACCCGTAATACCCTGGAAACCCGGATTTCGGTCAGCCTCAACCTCGACGGCACCGGCGTCAGCACGCTCGCCACCGGCGTGCCGTTTCTCGACCACATGCTCGACCAGATCGCGCGCCACGGCCTGATCGACCTGGATGTCCAGTGCGAAGGCGACTTGCACATCGACGCCCACCACACCGTGGAAGACACCGGGATTACGCTGGGTCAGGCCTTTGCGCAGGCCTTGGGCGACAAGAAGGGCATCCGCCGCTACGGCCATGCCTACGTGCCGCTCGACGAGGCGCTGTCGCGCGTGGTGATCGACCTGTCCGGGCGACCGGGACTGGAATACCACGTCGATTACACGCGTGCGCGCATCGGCGACTTCGATGTCGATTTGTTTCTCGAGTTTTTCCGCGGCTTCATCAATCACGCGGCTGTCACCTTGCACATCGACAACCTGCGCGGAATGAATGCGCACCATCAGGCCGAAACCATTTTCAAGGCGTTTGGCCGGGCGCTGCGCATGGCTGTTGAAGCCGACCTGCGCATGGGGGATGCATTGCCTTCGACGAAGGGTTCCCTGTGAGCGTTGATATTGCTGTCATCGATTACGGCATGGGCAACTTGCGTTCGGTCGTTAAAGCGATCGAGCATGTTGCACCCGCATTCAGCGTCGTGGTGACGTCCGATCCCGAAGTGATCGCCGAGGCCGGCCGCATCGTATTTCCCGGGCAGGGGGCCGCGCCTGACTGCATGCGTGAAATCGATGCGCGCGGGTTGCGCCAGGCGATCGTCGAAGCGGCCCGAAGCAAGCCGTTTTTGGGCATCTGCATGGGCTTGCAGGTGCTGTTCGAACACAGCGAGGAAGGGGATGCCGACTGTCTGGGGATTTTGCCCGGCAGCGTGCAGCGTTTTCCGCATGAGGCAATGGTTGACCCGGCTGGAAACAAGCTGAAAGTGCCTCACATGGGCTGGAACAACGTGCATCAGGCGGCGCCCCATCCGCTGTGGGTGGGCATCGAGGAAGGCGCACGCTTTTATTTCGTGCACAGTTATTTCGTGCAGCCGACAGCGCCCGATGTGATTGCCGGATTTTCGCATTACCCGTTTCCGTTCACCTGTGCGGTGGCCACCCAGAATATTTTTGCTGTTCAGTTTCATCCGGAAAAAAGCGCGAACGACGGATTGACGCTGCTGGGCAATTTTGCAACCTGGAATCCAGGTGAGACCGAATCCGCCTGCGATATGACCGGCGCTGCCTGCGCTTAACTTTTTTACTGTATTAGCATGTTAATTATTCCTGCGATCGACCTTAAAGACGGCCACTGCGTGCGCCTGGAACAAGGCGAAATGGACCGTGCCACCGTATTTTCAGAAGATCCGGCGGCGATGGCGCTGCACTGGAAAAACCTGGGCGCGCGCCGGCTGCATCTGGTCGACCTCAATGGCGCGTTTGCGGGCAAGCCGATCAACGATGATGCGATCCGTTCCATCGTGGATGCAGTGGGCGACGATATGCCGGTGCAGCTCGGCGGCGGCATCCGCGATCTCGCCACCATCGAGCGTTATCTCGACGACGGCGTGCGCTACGTCATCATTGGTACTGCCGCGGTGAAAAATCCCGGCTTTTTGCACGAAGCCTGCGATGCCTTTCCCGGCCATGTGATGGTCGGGCTGGATGCCAGGGATG
>NCIF01000066.1 GCA_002256785.1 Hydrogenophilales bacterium 17-61-9 | reverse complement strand
GGCGCACGATTTCGATCCGGCCGGCGACCTGATGGTCTGGACCCGCGACTGGACCTTGCTGGGGCTGGTCGGGCTGATGGACCCGCCGCGCGCCGAGGCGAAACAGGCCATCGCCCACTGCAAGCGCGCCGGCATCCAGGTCAAGATGATCACCGGCGATCACAAGCTGACCGCCGCGGCCATCGGTCACGAACTGGGACTCGTCGGCGAGGTGGTCAGCGGCGCCGAGCTCGACGCCATGGATGCATCCGAACTGGCGCGGCGCATCAACCACATCGGCGTGTTCGCGCGCGTCTCGCCCGCGCACAAGGTCCGGATCGTTCAGGCGCTGCGTGCCGACGGCCACGTCGCCGCCATGACCGGCGACGGCGTCAACGACGCGCCCGCGCTGAAAGCCGCCGACATCGGCGTGGCCATGGGCATCGCCGGCACTGCGGTGACCCGGGAGGCGGCCACCATGGTGCTGACCGACGATAACTTCGCCACCATCGTGCGTGCGGTCGAGGAAGGCCGCGTGGTCTACGACAACATCGTCAAGTTCGTGCGCTTCCAGTTGTCCACCAACATCGGCGCGATCATGACCGTGCTGGCGGCGACGTTGATGGGCATGCCCACGCCCTTCACCGCAATCCAGCTGTTGTGGATCAACATCATCATGGACGGCCCGCCCGCGATGACGCTGGGCATCGAACCTGCGCGCCCCGGCATCATGCATGACAAGCCGCGCCGCCAGTCGGCGCAGATTCTGACCGCCAACCGCCTGGCACGGTTGATCCTGTACGGCGCCACCATGATGGTCGGCACGCTGTTCGTATTCGGGTATGGCCTGGCCACGGAGCGCCCGGCCTATGCGCTGACGCTGGCTTTCACCACCTTCGTGCTGTTCCAGTTTTTCAATGTGTTCAATGCCCGGGTGGAATTCGGCACCGCGTTCAACGCCAATTTCTTCAGAAACGGCAAACTGTGGCTGGCGCTGGCCGGCGTGCTTGCCTTGCAGGGGGTGGCGGTGCACTGGCCGCCCGCGCAGGCCCTTTTCGGCACCACGGATTTACGGCTGAATGACTGGCTATTGGCGGCGTTGGTCGCATCCAGCGTGCTGTTGCTGGACGAGGTGCGCAAGATTTTAGTGTGCGTTTGGCGGCGCATGCCTGGTTGCAGGCGCCCGTCGCGCGGCAGCCATGGGCGGAAGATTTAGACGGCCGTGCCCATCACCTGCGCCCACAGCGCCCTGACCGCATTGCGCACATTTTCCAGCGCCAGTGATTGAACCCGGGCGTATGCCGCGCCGGAAAGCTTGATCGCATGCTGCTGGCGGCGCAGTTCGCGGTAGGCGTCGGCGGCGGCCTGGGCGAGGTCGGCGGGGATCAGCCCGGCCGCGCCCGCGCGCAGCAGCAGCGCGATGTTGCCGACGTTGTCGGCGAGATTGGGATGCGTGGCGCAGTGCCGCAACACCAGATATTGCACGCAGAACTCAACGTCGACGATGCCGCCGCTGTCATGTTTCAGGTCAAACGATTCACTGTCGTTGAGGTGGCCGGCGTGCATTTTCTCGCGCATCGCCAGCACCTCGCCGCGCAGCTTCGCCGGCTCGCGCGGCAGGCATAGCACGTCGCGGCGTACGTCCTCGAACGCCTTGCCGATTTCCGCATCGCCGCAGATATAGCGCGCGCGCGTCAGTGCCTGGTGCTCCCAGGTCCAGGCGTGATGCAGCTGGTAATTGCGGAAGGCCTCGATCGAGCTCACCAGGAGGCCCGACGCGCCGTCCGGGCGCAGGCGCAGATCGGTCTCATACAGCATCCCGGCCGGCGTGAGGGTGCCGAGCCAGGTGTTGATGCGCTGCGCCAGTCGCGCGTAAATTTCCTGCGCACGCGCATCGGCGTCGTCGTACAGGAACACGAGGTCGAGATCGGAGGCGTAGCCGAGCTCCTTGCCGCCAAGCTTGCCGTAGCCGATGACGGCAAAGCGCGGGGCGTCGCGGTGGCGGGTTTTCAGTCCGGCCCAGCCGCGCGCGAGGGTTTCGTTGAGCAGGGTGTCGGCGAGGTACGACAGATGATCCGACAGCGCTTCCAGCGTCAGCCGTCCCGCCACGTCCTGTGCCAGCAGGTGCAGCGTCTGCACCTGCTTGAAGCGGCGCAGCGCGTCCATCTGCGCTTCGGTGTCGCCGGGATGAACGTCGAGTTCGTCATGCAGTTGCACGGCGAGTTGCGCCCAGTCGGGCAGCTGCATCAGGTTCTGCGGAGCGATCAGTTCATCGAGCAGTTGCGGTTGCCGCGTGATGACCTGTGCCGCCCACGGACTCGCTGCCAAGAGGCGCACCAACTGGCGCAGCGCCGCCGGGTATTCGGCCAGC
The DNA here is from genome assembly GCA_002256785.1 of Hydrogenophilales bacterium 17-61-9. Classification (GTDB taxonomy): domain Bacteria; phylum Pseudomonadota; class Gammaproteobacteria; order Burkholderiales; family Thiobacillaceae; genus Thiobacillus. The sequence continues at coordinate 9,512 of NCIF01000066.1, read as the reverse complement.
AGCGCCAGATAGGTGGCGCGGCGCGCGATCGCCTGTATCAGCGCGGCAAAGCGCTCCAGCGTGGTGGCCGGATCGGTCTGGCTGCCGATGATTTCGAGCGCGGGCGGCAACAGCGCGCTGAGCCGCAGCTGCGTCGATTCGGCCAGCCGTGCCGTGTGGTGGCGCAGCGCGTCGAGCGTTGCCAGCACCCGCGGCGGATCGTCGTAGCCGGCATTTTCCAGCAGCGCGTGGGTGGTGTCGGCGTCCGCCGTGTCGCCGCATACGGCGGTGAGCGGATGACTGTTCTGGTCGGTTTGCGGTGCGGCGAACATCTGGTCGAAATGGCGCGTGACCTTGTTGCGGTGCGCATCGAGCGCGGCGATCAGCGCGGCATAGTCGGGATAGTTCATCGCCTCGGCGAGCATGGCCTGCGATTCGGCATCGTCCGGCAGCAGCTGGGTTTGCGCGTCGTCCAGATATTGCAGGCGGTGTTCCAGGCGCCGCAAGAAATCGTAGGCGGCGGCGAGTTCCTGTTGGGCATCCGGGGTTATCAGGCCGCTTTTCGCCAGCTCGCCCAGCACCGCCAGCGTCGGGCGCTGTTGCAGCGCGGCAATCTGGCCGCCGCGGATGAGCTGGAACACCTGCGCGGTGAATTCGATTTCGCGGATGCCGCCCGGCCCCAGCTTGATGTTGTGCGCCATTTCGCGGCGCGCGACCTCGCGCCGGATCTGTACGTGCAGGTCGCGGATCGCGGCAAACGCGCCGAAGTCGAGGTATTTGCGAAACACGAAGGGCCGCACGATGGCGGTGAGCTCATCGTGCTGGCTGCCGGTGAGCGCGCGCGCCTTGATCCAGGCGTAGCGTTCCCACGGTCGGCCTTGCGCCATCAGATAGTCTTCCAGCATCGCAAAGCCCATCGCGAACGGCCCGGACTCGCCCCACGGGCGCAGCCGCAGGTCGACCCGGAAGACATAGCCGTCGGCGGTGTTTTCCGAGATGGCGGCGGCCAGTTTACGGCCGAGGCGGATAAAGAATTCGTGGTTGCTGAGCGATCGGATGTTGGCCCCGGGGTCGTCGCTGGCGGTATCGCCTTCCTCGGGGTAGAGGTAGATCAGGTCGATGTCGGACGACACGTTGAGTTCGCCGCCGCCGAGCTTGCCCATGCCGACGACCACCATTTGCAGCGGCTTGCCCTGCTCGTCGCGCGGTTCGCCGTGACGTTCGGCGAGCGCGGCGTGGTGGAAAGCCAGCGCGGCCGCGATGCAGACTTCGGCGAGCGTGCTGTAGGCGGCCGTCACTTCGGCAAGGTCGGCGGCGCCCATCAGGTCGCGCGCGGTGGTCACCAGCCAGACCTGCTGGCGCAGTTGCCGCAACCGCTGATTCAATGCGGTTTCATCGGCGCATGGCGGTTCGGCCACAAATGCCTGCATCGCCGCGCGGGTGAAAGCGCGGTCGAGCCTGGCTTTCACCGCTTCGACGCGCTGCGGCTGCGCGGCCAGCAGACGCTGGCCAAAGCGGGAACAACGGGCAACACGCTCAAGGGCTGGATGGGTCATGGCTTGGTTTGGGATGGCTTGGATTAAAATTGACTGTTATTGGAACACGCTTAAATTTTGAGGAGATTGTATGGCAGCCATCGAGTCGATACTGACTGAAACCCGTGTTTTCCCGCCCAGCGAGGCCTTCGTCGAACAGGCAAATGTGTCCGGAATGGCTGCCTATCAGGCCCTGTGCCGCCAGGCTGAAACCGATTACGAAGGTTTCTGGGCCGACCAGGCACGCCGGACAATCGGCTGGAAAAAGCCCTTTACCCGCACCCTCGACGAATCGAAGGCGCCCTTCTACAAATGGTTCGACGATGGCGAGCTCAATGTTTCCTGGAACTGCCTCGACCGTCACCTGGCCACCAGGGGCGATAAAACCGCGCTGATTTTCGAGGCCGATGACGGTACGGTGACCCGGGTGACCTACAAACAGCTGCACGCGCGCGTTTGCCAGTTTGCCAATGGCCTCGCCTCGCTCGGTGTGACGGTGGGCGACCGCGTCATCGTTTACATGCCGATGAGCATCGAGGCGGTGGTGGCGATGCAGGCCTGCGCGCGCATTGGCGCCATCCACTCGGTGGTGTTCGGCGGCTTCTCGGCCAAGAGCCTGTTCGAGCGCATCGTGGATGCGCGGGCCAAGGCGGTCATCACTGCCGACGAGGGCATGCGCGGCGGCAAGGCGGTGCCGCTGAAGCGTGCCGTCGACGAGGCGCTGGCGATGGGCGACACGTCCTGCGTCGAGCGCGTGGTGGTGTACCGCCGCTCGGGCGGGCCCGTGAACTGGACCCCGCGCGACCTGTGGTGGCACGAACTCGCGCAGACCCAGGCCGCAACCTGCGAACCGGTCTGGTTGAGCGCCGAACATCCGCTGTTTATCCTGTACACCTCGGGTTCGACCGGCAAGCCCAAGGGCGTGCAGCATTCCAGCGGCGGCTACCTGCTCGGCGCCATTTTGTCCATGCAGTGGGTGTTCGATGCCAAGCCCGACACCGACGTTTACTGGTGCACCGCCGACGTTGGCTGGATCACCGGCCACACCTACGTCGCCTACGGTCCGCTGGCGCTCGGCATGACCGAGGTGATCTTCGAGGGCATTCCCACCTTCCCGCACGCCGGGCGCTTTTGGGAAACCGTCGAGAAGCACAAAGTCACCACCTTCTACACGGCGCCCACTGCAATCCGCAGTTTGATCAAACTTGGCGCCCATGAGCCGGCGAAGTTCGATCTGTCGTCGCTGCGCCTCCTGGGCACGGTGGGCGAACCGATCAACCCCGAAGCCTGGATGTGGTATCACGAGGTGATCGGCGGCGGGCGCTGCCCCATCGCCGACACATGGTGGCAGACCGAGACCGGCGCCAATATGGTCGCGCCGCTGCCCGGCGCGGTGCCGACCAAGCCCGGTTCCTGCACCTTGCCGCTGCCCGGCATCATGACCGCGATCACCGACGAGACCGGACATCCGGTCGAAAAAGGCCAGGGCGGCTTTCTGGTGATCACGCGGCCGTTCCCCTCGCAATTGCGCACGCTGTGGGGCGATCCGGAACGCTTCCTCAAAACCTATTTTCCCGAAGAACTCGGCGGCAAGACCTATCTCGCCGGCGACTCGGCCCATCGCGACAAGGATGGTTATCTCTGGATCATGGGCCGCATCGACGACGTGCTGAACGTGTCCGGCCATCGTTTGGGCACCATGGAAATCGAATCCGCGCTGGTGTCCAACCCGCTGGTGGCCGAAGCCGCGGTGGTGGGGCGCCCGCACGACATCAAGGGCGAAGCGGTGGTGGCGTATGTGGTGCTGAAAGGCGCGCGCGCGACCGGCGAAGCAGCCCAAAAAATCGTGGCCGACCTGCGCAACTGGGTCGCCAGGGAAATTGGCCCCATCGCCAAGCCCGATGAAATCCGCTTTGGCGACAACCTGCCCAAGACCCGCTCGGGCAAGATCATGCGGCGCCTGTTGCGGGCGATCGCCAGGGGCGAGGAAATCACCCAGGATATTTCCACCCTGGAAAACCCGGCCATCCTCGATCAGCTGAAAGAAGCGGTGAAATAGTTTATTCAGGGGCGGATGCGCCGCTGCCCTTGATTCCATCCTGACGCGCCCTAAGCTGAAAGAAGCAAGACCTTACTCGACGAAAGGGAAATCGTGTCTCATTACCATGCGGTTGTCTGGCTCGATCACAACGAAGCCCACGTGATTCACATCAGCCCCGACGACGTCGAAAAGTCGGTGGTTCAGCCCGTCAATCCCCCGCGCCATCTGCAACGCAAGCGGGGTTCGGTCAGCGGCAGCCGTCAGCCAGAAGACCCGCACTACTATCATGATGTCGTCGAAGCCATGAAGGGCGCCACGGAAATCCTGATCGTCGGCCCCGGGCACGCCAAGCTCGAATTGATCAAGCATGTCCATGCACACGACCATGACATGGTGGACAAGATTATTGGGGTGGAGACGGTCGATCATCCGAGCGATGCCCAGCTGGTTGCGCATGCGCGCAAATATTTTGTAGCCAAAGACAGAATGCTGGAAATGTAATGCCGTGACGTTTTCCCTGTCCGCCCTCGACGGCGGGGCAGGGCGTCTGTGTCCGTAAAAAAGCTTCCAAATCAAACGTTTTGTTACGTCAAACCCGGCCGGAACCGCAGGGTGGCGGGGAGCGGGATACCGGTACGCATGATTTTTGGTTGGTATTCGGCGCGGCTAAAGTTTGTCGAAACTTCGTCGTTACTTGGGTAACCTGTACAGGGGCAAACCCACCGTGAGTTGGGGACGCAAAGCTTCCGGTCTTGGATCAAGACAGCGGGGTTGCCATGGAGTGCAATCATTTATGGTTGCTGCGTTGTGGCCCGGATTCAGGCAGTTTTTTGCCCCAAGGAGCCGCCATGCCGCACCACTGCCCATTCCCCGTTCGTTCAACCGATAGCCGTCTTTGCTACCGTGCCGGTAGCGGTCCGGGCTTTACCCTCAGCCTGACGCTGGCCGCCATCTTTGCCGGATATGCCGGGCTGAGCGATGCGGCATCCGCCAACAAGCCGGATCGAACGGTTGAAATTCCGGTCAGTTCCGGCGCCGTTGTCGGGTGGGCTAAAGGCCGTTTGCTGGTGGCGCCGCGTGCCGGCTTGTCCGACGCTGAATCCGGCAATGTTCTGAAGACGCAGAATGCCGTCCTCAAGGGGCATTTTCGGCGGATCAATACCGATGTTCTTGAACTGCCCCCCGGCGTGAGTGAAGTGGCGGTCATGAAGATTCTGCGCAAAAACCGCAATCTGAAATATGTCGAACTCGACATGGCAATGGCGCCCGCAGCCACGGTGAATGATCCTGCGTTATCGAATAGCTGAATCCAGGCGCCCTTCGTGGCGCCTTTTTTGTCGGAATTCTTTACGCCCGTACAAAATAGCCTGGGCAGTCTGTTTCAAAGTCTCGGCTTTACTTTGACATCCGGCACCAGCAAACCGGATGGAAGCTGGGTGCGGGATGGGTGGGCTTGGCGCGTCGCCGCAAGCCACTTTAAGCACCGCAACCGTTCTGAAAAAATGCCGGTTATCCGGCGTTTTTTATGCCCGCTTCAGAAGCGCAAGCGTTTGAACCAATTCCAGCACCAGGCCATGCATCCGCGCGGGCGATTTCAGCACACCGGTTTCCGCATCAAAGGCCGTCTCTGCATCCGTCAGCGAAAACTGTCCGGGCAGTACCAGCACGCCCAGCGCATTCAGGATCTGGCGCAGATGCGGCAACATCCGCATGCCGCCCAGCGAGCCGGGCGAGGCCGCCATGATGGCGGCGACTTTATTTTGGTAAGGCGTCAGTCCCGATTCGCCTTGCCACTCACGCGATACCCAGTCGAGGGTGTTCTTCAGCAGCGGCGGAATCGAGCTGTTGTATTCCGGGCTGGCGATCAGCAGGGCATCATGTTCTTTGAACAGGGCTTTCAGGCGCAGGGCATTGTCGGGCAGACCGTCGCGGTCTTCGAGGTCGCCGTTATAAAGGGGAAGCGGATAATCGGCCAGGTCAATCAGGGTGACATCGCCGCCGGCAGCCCGCGCAGCGTCCACAGCGGCCTGGATCAGTTTGCGGTTCCAGGCGTCGCGACGGATACTGCCGGACAAAGCGAGAATCTTGGGCATGGCGCTTCCTATTCGTAAAAAATCGATTATTGTACCGGCCGCACCGTGACAGGGTCGCATGGGCGCGCCTGCACGCGTATCCGCCGGGCGTTCGAAGCGGGTGCGCCGTGGGTTACCCTCCGGGGCGGCGGCACGATTTTATCGCCCACCCTTGCCGTATCGATTCATGGGCGGGCCTTCGCGGAGCGTATCCATGGCCACTGAAAAAATACCCCCCGAAAAAATGCGGCTCGACAAATGGTTGTGGGCCGCACGCTTTTTCAAGACCCGCAGTCTTGCCACGCAGGCAATCGAGCAGGGTCGAGTGAAGCTCAATGGCGATCGCGTCAAGCCGGCGCGTGAAATCAGGCCGCAGGACCGGCTGGAAATCCAGGCCGGCGATCAAGTCTGGATGCTGACGGTATGCGCGTTGTCGATGCAACGCGGCCCGGCGCCCGTTGCACAGCAGTTGTATGCAGAAGATCCCGAGAGTCTTGCGCGTCGCCAGCAACAGGCCAGCGAGCACAGGTTATCCGTCAGCCCCGCTGCAGCAATCAAGGGCCGCCCCACCAAGCGCGACCGGCGACAAATCCACCGTTTTACTGACGCGTGAAGGGGAGAATTTACCGCGCATTTGCCCCGCAAGGCGGCTATTAACGCATAGAATCAAGGCATTCGAGACTCCTGATTTATGAACGTTTCCGCAGTGTTTTCTTTAGGGTTGCGCCGCGCAGCGCGTGGCCTGGTGGCGCTGGCTGCGCTGGGTTTTGCGACCGCGGCCGCCTTGATGTATTTCTGGGTGTTACCCAATATTGCCGATCACCGCGACACCGTGGCGAACGTGATGTCGCGCGCGCTGGGTCAGCGGGTCACGCTCGAAGCCGTGTCCGGGGTGTGGCAGCAGGCGCGGCCCGAATTCCGTCTGGAGGGCGTGCGCCTGTACGATCAGCAGGACCAGCCGGCCTTGTACCTGCCCGAGCTCAAGGCGGCGTTTTCATGGCGTTCGCTGCTTATTCTGGAGCCGCGCTTCAGCCGTATCGAACTTCAGGGATTGGCGTTGGGGGTGCGACGCGCGCAGGACGGCCATTTTTACGTGGGGGGCATTCCGGTCAACCCGGCCGCGCCCGACAGCGGTTTTGTCAGCTGGCTGTTGCGTCAGGGCCGGGTGCATGTGAGCAAGGCCACGCTGGTTTGGCGGGATGAGGTGCGCGATGCCCCGCCGGTGACGCTGAACGTGGCCGATTTCACCTTGGTCAATACGGGCCGAAACCATCGACTGCACTTGTCGGCTACCCCGCCTGCCAGTCTGGCGCGGCCGCTGCGGGTCGATGCGCGGTGGACGGCCCGTAAGCCGGACGACATCAAAACCTGGAGCGGGGTCATCGAGACCCGGCTCACAGGCGTGTCGTTCCCCAGTCTGGCCCCCTGGCTGGAGCTGCCCTATCAGCCCCGGCAGGGTGGGGGTGCGCTGCACGTGACGTTCGATGTTGAACGCGGCGCACTCAGCAAGGTCAGCGCGGGATTCAATTTGCGGGCGGTCGAAACCGTGCTGGGCGAGGGGTTGCCGGCATTGCGTCTGGCGCAAGCGCTCGGGCAGGCGACATGGACGCAGAATGCGGACGGCCATCGGGTGGCGTTTGAAAATCTGCGCATTGCGCGTCCGGGTTCTGCGTTGAGCGCAGCGTTCAATGTGGGGGTGGCCTGGAATGCAAAATCGCACGAAATTACCGCCAAGGCATTGAACCTGAGTGGCTGGGAATCGGTATTGCCGAGCCTGCCGATGGATGCCGCGCTGCGCACGCGCCTGCAAGCCCTGCAAGCGCGGGGGCGGCTGGATACCTTGCAATTTCGCTGGAGCGGGGCGCAGCCGGGGCTGGACAATTTCAGTATTGCTGCCCGATTCACCGGCCTGGGCGTCGCGGCGTCGGGCGAGCAGCCGGGGATCGAAAACCTGTCGGGCCAAATCGAAGGCGATGCGCGGGCAGGGGTTTTCACGGTAGACGCCCGGAAGCTGGCGGTCCATTTGCCCGCGCTGTTTCGTGATCCGGTCCTGGGGTTTGATGAAGTACGGGTGCAGGGCAATTGGAAAAAAACGGCGCGCGGCCGGGTGATAACGCTGGATGAGGCGGCTTTCGCCAATCCCGACGCGGCCGGCACGGCCCAGGGGCGCTACGAGCTGCTTGCCGGCCAGCCCGGCATGGTCGATCTGGGCATCCATCTGACCCGCGCCGATGGCACGGCGGTGTATCGTTATCTGCCCAGGAAAATCGGCGACGACACGGTCAACTGGCTCAAGACCGGACTCAAGGCCGGCCATTCCGACGATGTGCGGCTGACCTTGCAGGGCGACCTGACGCAGTTCCCGTTCGAGGCGGGCAAGGGGGTGTTTCGCCTCGAGGCGCAGGTCAAGGATGCCGTGCTCGACTATGTGCAGGGATGGCCACGCATCGACGGCATTCATGCGCGCGTGCTGTTCCAGGGCAAGGCAATGGAGATCACGTCCAGCCAGGCGCGGATATATGGCGTGGCCTTGTCCCCAGTCAAAGCCGTTATTCCGGATTTGATCCACCATGAAGAACAGCTGCATGTCGAAGGCGAGGCCCGCGGCCCGCTCCAGGACTTCATTCGTTTTGCGAATTTCAGCCCGGTTGGGGAAATTCTGCGCGGCTTTACCGATACGCTGAGCGGCCGCGGCCCGACGCGGCTGGCGTTGAAGCTGCATGTGCCGCTGCGCCATAGCCGCGACACCACGCTGGCGGGGCGGCTTTCGTTGCTGAATGGCACCCTGTTTCCGTCCGGCCTGCCCCGGGTGGACCAGGTGCGTGGCGACATCGACTTTACCGGCAACAGCCTGACTGCCCGGAATGTGACCGCCCGGTTTCTGGGGGGCGCGCTCAGTCTCGACACCCTGACGCGCAATGGCCAGGTGCAGATTCGGGCACGGGGTCGCGCGACCGCTGCCGGCATGGCGCCCTGGCTCGGCGCCTCGTGGGGCCAGCGCCTGTCGGGGCAGGCGGCCTGGCGCGGGCAAGTCGACCTGGAACCCGGGGGGGAGCGTGTCCGGATTGAGTCCGATCTGACGGGTTTGGCGTCCAGTTTGCCGGCGCCGCTGGCAAAGCCGGCCGAACAACCCCTGCCGCTGTTGATCACCAGCCAGCCGCAGGCCGATGGGCAACAGCAGGAAATCCAGCTTGGCAACACCGTGGGGGCGGTATGGCGCAACACTCCGGAAGGGCGCTTTGCGCGCGGCGAAATCCGCTTTGGCGGCGCGGCCGCGGTCCCCAACGAACCGGGTTTGCGCCTGGCTGGAAGCGGGCGGGGGCTGGATTTATCGGATTGGATGGCGCTGCTCCAGGATGGCAATGGCGGCGATTCCTTGTCGCTGACCTCGGTGGATCTGAGTTTTGATGCATTCGACCTGATGGGGCGGCGATATCAGGATGTGCGCCTGCAGGGCCGGGTTCGCAATGGCCTGTTCCGAACCCAGGTGACCGGCCAGGAGTTGAATGGTGTGCTGACATATCGACCTGCCGGGACCCCCGATTCCACAGGGGCTTCAGCCCGTAGTGGATCGGGGGCCTTGAGGCAACAGCCCGCCCGCGTTTCGGCGCAGTTCAAACAGCTGACGATTCCGGATGCGAACCCTGCCGCCGGCGTGGCGACCGCCATCAATCTGAAGGGGACTGAATTCCCGATACTCGATTTGAGCGTAGACGATTTTCGCTTTCAGTCGCGCATGATGGGGCGGCTGGAGGCGGTGGCGCATGGTGCGCCGCAAGGCCTGGTTATCGAAAGCCTGCGGCTGACCCATCCCGACAGCGTATTCCAGATGAGCGGCCTGTGGCGCGACAGCGGCGCCAGCGAAACCCGTGCGGACATGAGCCT
>NCIF01000065.1 GCA_002256785.1 Hydrogenophilales bacterium 17-61-9 | reverse complement strand
CTGCTGCGCGATACGCCGGCGCCGGCACCGCTGCCCAGCACTTCGACATGGACCTGGGTGCAGCGGCCAGCGCTTTGCTGGAAAAGGAGTCCGATGCCGCTTGGCGCCCCGATCCGACGAAATGGATCGAGCCGCCTGAGAGAGGGGCTTTCTAGCTCGGCGGGGGATAGGCCACGGTTTTCCGCCTTGGGGTAAATGCACGTGGAATGGTGGAGCGAGGCTCGCATGGATAGGGATGCCTGATTGCCGGCGCCAGTCGGAACAAACAGGACTCCGTAGAAAGCGCCAAGCTTCAAACAAAAAACAATCGATGTCGTCAGGGAGACAAGCATGCATATTCGGGAATTCATCCACCGCCTAGCCACGCCCGCGTTCTGTTGTGCGGTCCTTGTGTTGACGCAGGTTTCTTGCCGTGACAGCAAGGCTATAGCTGGAGGCGTGATCGATTATTCGGCGGAGGCCGTGCCATTCGTCAAGCCGGAAAGCGATCCACTGTACGTGTTGCCGGGTGCGCCCAAACTGCCTGCCGCCACGCAGCGTACGCTCGATGTCAGGCGGGCTTTCTTCGCGGGTCGGTTCGAGATTCCGGAATTGGCGCTCACCCTGGCGCATGACGACTATCTCAATGGCTTCAGCGAGAAAGCTGCGGCGGGTTCGATCATCCATAGCATCCAGGACACCCAACTGGCGGGCATCGATGCCTGCGCGGACTGGTTGCGGCAAGTTCCCAGTTCCTATGCGGCGCATTGGCTGTGTGGGGCGATGTGGGAAGGTGGCGCATGGGTCGCGCGCACTGGAAAGTTCTCCAGCGAGGTCAGCGCGGCGCAGTTCGCCATCATGCAGGAACGCCTGCAGCGATCCAACGCGCTGCTGGAAAAGGCGATTGGCCTCACGCCCAAGCCGCTCGAAGCGCTGACACTGCTGGCGGCGAACTATTATCTGGGCGGCGACAAACAGGGCGCGGAGGCGTTGCTCGCGCGTGCAGAAAAGATCAAGCCGGACCATCTGCCCATCCACCGGACCCGGCTGAATTACGCCCGGCCGCAGTGGGGTGGCTCGGAGGAACTGCTAAAGGCCGCTTTCGAACGCGCTAAAGAGGCCGGGGTTAGCGGCGACGCGCTCGTCAACATTGAAGACGATTTCATCGTTCGTCCCTCAAAAAAGACCAACCCGGGTGAAACGCGTGCCTATTGGGAAAGGGTGATAGGCGAACACCCCACCAAGGCGCGTCTGACCGAGTTGCGCAACGAGCTTTTCCGGGTTCAGAGTTGGGACGCAGCCTTGCCTGTCGCCTCGCGATTGATCGCGGAATATCCAGGCGATGGAACGGACTATTACTGGCGTGCAAGAATTCACCAGCAACTGGGGCGTATGGCCGAAGCGCGCGGCGATTACCGCATGGCTGCCGTGATGGGCCACGATCTGGCCTTGCAGGAATTGATCATGGTGAACATCAGAGGCGGCCTGGGGGTCACCGAGAAGTCCTTCGACGAAGTTGTTTTGCTATGCCGTTACGGCGCCAGCCTGGGCTCGGGTGTGGGCGGCAACTGCATGGGCTCGCTGTTTTTTGAGGGCGGCAGCGCGGGCGTGCCTTTCCGGAATGATACGGCGCAGGCTTTGGCCTGGCATCTGCTCGGCGCGCGCGCGGGCCACTACAACTCGCAATACGACCTGGGTTGGTTGCTGTTCACCGGAAGAGGACCCAATGTCGAGGCCGCAGCGGGAAAACGTCTGGGCGTGTTCTGGCTGCGCCGCGCCGCTGAGCAGGGGCAACAGTATGCAAAAAAGAAGCTGGAAGAAAACAAGATCGAATTGTCGGAACCGCTATCCGGCTTTGATGAAGAGACAAGTTTCGAAAGTGTACTTGCCACCTTGTACGGGTTGGTATGGATACTGATGTAGATATCCTCTGCGCGCCGATTGTAGAGCGGCCAGACTCGATCGTTTTTTGGCCGCCACCGAGACGCGGACGCTGTTCGGATTCTGTTCTTCGCGGCCTGCGCCGGGTTACACTTTCTGCTCTGCGGCCTTCTGGCCAATCCGGGGGAATAAGCAACCATGTCCCAGCAGCATCCCATCATTGCTGTCACCGGCTCGTCCGGCGCCGGCCTGTCCACGATACGCCACGCGTTCAAGTTCATTTTCGAGCGCCTGAACATCAAACCCGCGATCGTTCACGGCGACGGTTTCCGGCGCTATACCGATCGGCAGTTCGCCGCCTTGCTCGACGAAGCGCGGGGCAGCGGTCGCAACGTTTCCTGGTTCGGGCCCGAGTGCAATCATTTTCAGGAGCTGGAATCGTTTTTCAGGACCTATGGCGAATGCGGCAGCGGCGTTTATCGACAGTATGCGCACACGGCCGGGCACGGCGAGGAATTGGGCGTGCAGCCTGGCGAGTTCACGCCCTGGGCGCCGCTGCAGCCGGGCAGCGATCTGCTGTTCTACGAGGGGCAGCATGGCGGTTTGATGGCCAACACATGGACCCGCCGCAAGATCGACTCGCGCAATTTTCCGCCGGAAATCGATCGTCGCGCGGGACGCCAGGGCATCGACGTGGCCCGGCATGTGGACCTGCTGATCGGCGTGGCGCCGGCCATCAACCTGGAGTGGATACAGAAGATCCACCGCGACTGCAAAATGGGCACGTGCACGCCCGAGGAATCGGTGGAAACCATCCTGCGCCGCATGGACGACTACATCCATTACATCGTGCCCCAATTCGGCCTGACCGATATCAATATCCAGCGCATGCCGCTGGTGGATACCTCCGACCCGTTCATTGCGCGCGACGTGCCGCTGGCCGACGAGTCGCTGTGCGTCATCCATTTCCGCGACCGCGAGCGCCATGACTTTCCCGAGTTGCTCAGGCGCATTCCCGGCGCGTTCATGTCGCGCCCGACCACGATGGTGGTCCCCAACAAGGATCTGCGCCTGGCCCTCGGCATGATTTGCGGGCCGATACTGGCCGGGTTCATGGAGGCGCGCGGCGCCGCAACGGAGCGCGACTCAAACGAACCCGGGCCGAATTGAATTCGCACCCCATGACAAAGACAAACAGGGTCAAAAATGCCCCTGTTGTTTGCGAGTGCCACTTATAAATCAGGGAATGTGGTTCAGATAATCGGAGCCATTTCCGTTGCGCTGGATCGGCACGGGAGCGTGGGACGGAATATCTCCCGGTCAATGACGGCGTTGCGCGCTTTCAGCGGGTCGCCCGCTTCGCCCGGATCGGCCTGGCGACATGGCGACATGGCGACATGGCGGGATTTTTAGACGCGCCGTTTAGAAAATGTCGTCTGCCAGCTCGTTGTGCGAACCATCGCAGAAAGGTTTGGTTTTTGTGTGCTTGCAGTTGCATAGCCACACGGTTGTTTTTTCCTCAACCACAAACGACACCGGCTCCATGTCGGTGCCTTCGTGCGAGCCATCGCAAAATGGCTGCGTCATCGAGCGGCCGCACGAACACCACCAGTATTCGCCCGGTTCGAGTTCAAGTTCGGCGGGGTTTTTATCAAAAACAACGGGTTCGGACATGCTGGGCTCCTGCGTTAAAAGCGCCATTCTAGCCGCATCGGCGGGCCGGAATCCCGTACAGTTTGTGTGTCAATTCGGTTCGTGGGACACGTCGCGCGTGCAAGGGCGCGGCGAATGGGGCCGGCTTTGCCGCGCAACACATTGAACCAAAATGGGAATAGTGGTCGGGGCGAGAGGATTCGAACCTCCGACTCCTGCGTCCCGAACGCAGTACTCTACCAGGCTGAGCTACGCCCCGAGGCAGATGGCGAGATCAGTGATGAACTGAAACTCTATTTGAAGAACTAACGGGAAGGTAAAACTGCGCGGTTAAAAACTACGGTCAACCGCGAAAGCCGCTAATTGTAGCAAAGCTGATTTGGAATTTGAATCGGGTAAGCAAGAAATAGCTGCGTTGGCGGTTTCGACTTCGCGTTTTGCGGCTTCGCGGGTGTATTGCAGGGCGCGCGTATCCTTGATTGCGGCGAGAACGCTCTGGAATTCGCTCAGGCCGCCGTGCTGGATTGCCTTGCGAATGCTGGCGGCCTGCTCGGCTGTTCCGTGCTTCATCGCGTAGAGCAGCGGCAGGGTGGGCTTGCCTTCGGCGAGGTCGTCGCCGATGTTCTTGCCGGTCTTGAGAAAGTCGCCGGAGTAGTCCAGCACATCGTCTACCAGCTGAAATGCAGTGCCGAGATGCATGCCGTAGCGGGCCAGTGCGTCTTTCTCTGCTTCCGTGCCGCCGCCGATGACCGCACCCAGCCGGCCCGCGGCTTCAAACAGCTTGGCGGTCTTGTAGCGGATGACGCGCAGGTAATTCTCTTCGTCGATGTCGGGATCGTGGCAGTTGAGCAGTTGCAGCACTTCGCCTTCGGCAATGGTGTTGGTGGCGTCGGACAGGATGCGCATGACTTCCATGTTGTCGACGGCCACCATCATCTGGAACGCGCGCGAGTAGAGAAAGTCGCCCACCAGCACGCTGGTTGCATTTCCAAACAGGGCGTTGGCGGTTTCGCGGCCGCGCCGCAGTTCGGACTCGTCGACCACGTCGTCGTGCAGCAAGGTGGCGGTGTGTATGAACTCAACCACGGCTGCAAGCTCGTGGTGGGCGCGACCCCGATAATCAAAACAGCCGGCCGCCAGCAGCACCAATGCCGGACGCAGGCGCTTGCCGCCGCTATTAATGATGTATTCGGAGACCTGGCGGATCAATACGACATCTGAATACAGGCTTTTGCGGATGACTTGATCGACGGCATGCATGTCGTCGGTCAGAAAGGATTGCAGGCTCTCCAGAGACACGATAGGCGGCTTATTATTGGGAAAGCCGGCAATTTTAGCAGTCTGGCCGGGGTTTTTCATTGCTTCCCCGGGATTATCGGGGCGGGGCGTTTTAAATAGTTTGACTCAATGGGGGTTCGCAGCTAAAATCTTGCGCTTTCCTGGGTTCGAAATTGGTTGGAGATCCCCAATGTACGCAGTCATCAAAACCGGCGGCAAGCAATACCGCGTGAGCGCCGGCGATAAACTTAAAATTGAAAAGCTCGAAGCCGACATCGGCAGCGAGATCACCTTTGATCAGGTGCTGATGGTAGGCGATGGCGCCGACATCAAGATGGGCGCGCCCATGCTGCGCGGCGCCACGGTGACGGCCACTGTGCTGAACCAGGCGCGCGGCGACAAGATCAAAATCTTTAAGATGCGCCGTCGCAAGCATTATCGCAAGAGCCAGGGCCATCGTCAGCACTTCACCGAAGTGCAAATCGGCGGCATCACGGCATAAGGAGCACATAAATGGCACACAAGAAAGCAGGCGGCAGTTCACGTAACGGCCGCGACTCGGAATCGAAACGTCTGGGCGTCAAGTGTTACGGCGGCGAACTGGTTGTGGCTGGCAACATCATCGTGCGCCAGCGCGGCACCCAGTTCCATCCCGGCGACAACGTCGGCATCGGCAAGGATCACACCCTGTTCGCCAAGGCGCACGGCACGGTCAAGTTCGAAGTCAAGGGCGCTGCCCGTCGTAGAACGGTTCGTATCGAGCCCATCGCGATCGATCTGGTTGCGGCCTGAGTCGATTTGAACTGAGACTGACGCAGTCAGCCAAAAAGCCCTGTCCGCCGGATGGGGCTTTTTTGTTTGTGGGAGAACCCGAAAATGAAATTTATCGATGAAGCGAAAATTGAGGTGCTGGCCGGCAACGGCGGCGACGGCAGTGCATCGTTTCGCCGGGAAAAGTTCATACCCAAGGGCGGGCCTGACGGCGGCGATGGCGGTCGCGGCGGCAGTGTGTTTGTCGTGGCCGACCGCAACATCAACACCCTGGTCGAATTTCGCTTCAAACGCATCTTCAAGGCGCAAAAAGGCGAAAACGGGCGCGGCGCGCAATGCTACGGAAAAGGCGGAGACGATCTCATCGTGCGGGTGCCGGTGGGTACCGTATTCACCGATATCAACAGCGGCGAGGTGGTGGCCGATCTGGCAGCAGACGGTCAGAAGGTTTGCCTGGCCAAAGGCGGCAAGGGTGGCCTGGGTAACCAGCATTTCAAGTCCAGCACCAACCGCGCGCCCCGCCAGCACACGCTGGGCGAGCCGGGCGAGGAGTGGGAACTGGCGCTGGAATTGAAGGTGCTGGCCGATGTGGGCCTGCTGGGTATGCCGAATGCGGGCAAGTCGACCTTCATCCGCGCGGTGTCGGCGGCGCGTCCCAAGGTGGCCGATTATCCGTTCACCACGCTGGCGCCCAACCTGGGCGTGGTGCGGGTGGACAGCGAACGCAGCTTTGTCATTGCCGATATTCCCGGACTGATCGAGGGCGCGGCAGAAGGCGCGGGACTGGGCCACCAGTTTTTGCGCCACCTGCAACGCACGCGGGTGCTGCTGCATCTGGTCGATATTTCGCCGCGCTGGGAAGATGGCGATCCCGTGTACGAAGCGCGCGCCATCGTTGAGGAGTTGCGCAAATACGATCAGGCGCTGTTCGACAAGACGCGCTGGCTGGTGCTGAACAAGATCGATATGGTGGACGAGGCCGAGCGCAAGGCGGTGGTCGATCAGTTTGTGAAAGACTACGACTGGCACGGGCCGGTGTTTGCGATTTCGGCGCTGGATGGAACGGGGTGCAGCGCGTTGACTTACGCGATCATGGAGTATCTGGCCACGCAGGCAGCGGTGGTGCTCGATGATGAACCTGCGGCGGATTTACCCGCCGCCGATCAGGCGTCCTGAGGGTCTGCCGGCGTCAGTTCTTCGCCGCCCACGCGTTTCCAGTCGTTTTCCTGAAGGGCTACCTGGTATTTGGCCCAGCGCGCGAATTCCAGCGGGCTGCAATGGCCTTTCTTACGGCGGCAGGTGCCGGCAACACCCTTGAAGCGGAAAATCGGTTCGCCGGTTTCGGTGTCCGTTCCCGCTTCGGCCAGCTGGCGCACCCCCCAGGTGCGGCCATAGGCGCCGTTGCTGTAGAAATAGCCTATTTTCAGTTCGTGAATCGTCATGGGCATGGCCTTTACACCCTCTCCCGCAAGCGGGAGAGGGATGGGGTGAGGGCGAGCGAAGCGAGACTCATGTCGTGATACGCCGGTAAATGTCGGTGACTTTGACCGGCAATTGTCTCACGTCATCGAGAATGATGTAACGCGCCGCGCCGTACATGTGCGGCAGGTAGTCGCGGGCTTCGCGGTCGAGCGTGATGCAGAAGGGGTGAATGCCGGTGCGGCTGGCCTCCATCAGCGCCATCCGCGTGTCCTCGACGCCATAGACGCCGCGATAGACGTCGAAGTAATCGTCCGGGCGGCCGTCTGACAAGGTGACCAGCACGCGGGTTCTGGCTTCAACCTGGTTCAGCAGCTTGCTCATGTGGCGCAGTGCAAATCCCATGCGCGTGTATTCCTGCGGGCGGATGCCCGAGATGCGCGCTTTCACCTCGTCGTCGTAGCGCTCGTCAAAGGTTTTGATGCGAAACAGTTCGCAGCGTTTGCGCGTGGTGCCCGAAAAGCCATAGATCGCATAGCGGTCGCCCAGCAATTCCAGCGCTTCGCACAGCAGGATCAGCGCCTCGCGCTCGGCCTCGTTGATCCAGCCCTTGGTGGAGCCGCTCATGTCGACCAGAAAGGCGACGGCGATGTTGCGCTCGGCACGGTGCGTGCGCATGAACAGCCGGTCGCTCATCTCGCTGCCGTCGCGCGCGTCGGCCAGCGCTTCGATCAAGGCATCGAGGTCGATTTCGTCGCCCTGGGTTTGCCGCTTTTCGAGGCGGTTTTCATCGCGCAGCGCTTCGAATTTCTTGCGCAGGTGTCTGACCAGGCCCGCATGCTTGCCAAGGGTGTCGCGATAAAAGTCGTCGTAGACCGGGGTAACGGTTTTTTCCCGCATCACGCACCAGTTCTTGCGGTAGTGCTGACGGCCATGGTCCCATTCGGGATACAGCTCGGCGCCTTTTTCGTGATAGGTGCCTTGCCAGACCGAGTCGGTATCTTCCTGCGGGTCGAACACCCGGTTCGGGTCATATTCGCCGTCGCCCGCCGGGGTGAGATAGTCCGGCGGGATTTCGCCAAAATCCAGATAGACCGAGGTGAGCAGTTGCTTGACGCCGTCCGGCGGCGCAATGGGTGCATCGTCCAGGGTGATGTCGAAATCAAGCTGGCCATTTTCGTCGCGGGGTTCCACGTTCAACTCGGGTGGCGTTTCGGGTGCAGTAGGCGAGTTGGCTTGCTGGGTTTTGTGGTCGTCCAGCAATTCAGCCAGCTTGATTCGCAGCCGGGCCTTTTCGATATCCAGCCGGGCGGCGCGGGCGGCGGCAATCGCATCGGGTCGCAAACAGCCCTGGTCGCTCCACTGCGGACAGTCAGCCTCTTCATAGGCGGCAGCTAAGTGCGCCAGGCTGTCGTCCAGTGTGGCGTTAGGGGCAGATAGTTTGGCCTCAAAGGCGTGCCAGCCTGCGGGCAGGGCGGGATCGAGTTGGCCACGCAATCGCTGCATCTGGCGATGCAGGCCCGGCAGCTCGCGTGCAATATGCGCGCTGAGACGCAGGATTTCCAATGCGTAAAGCCGGGTCAGGGCGCGTTCGGGGTCGGCATAGCTGGCAGCGATGGCGGCATGGTCGATGCGCAGACTGCCAAAGCGGGTTTGCGCCCACAGCAGCGCGACGGTGATTTTGGCGAGCTGAAAATTGTCGTCCAGATCCGGCAGCGTCGCGATCAGCGGGGGCAACACGATGCGTTCGCCGTCGGTCCAGGCGGCGTCGCCTGCTTCCAGTTTCAGGCGCCGGCCGGAGAGTCCGCAGACGAAGTTGCCCAATATGGGTGCGATATCCTCGAACAGCGCACCCGCGGCATCGTGCGGGTGTTGCGCTTCGTCAAAACTGTCGACCTGCTCCATGATCCTGAGCGCATTTTGCAGGCCGGTGCGGTCAAACACATCGCAGGTGTGTATTGCCCAGGCTTCGAGCAGGCGTCGTTCCATGCGCGGCAGCAGGGCAGGGGCGCGGCGTCCGAATTGCCAGGCAAGCGTGATGTGGGTTGAAGCAATACGGCGAACCCAGTCGAGGATGAAGTTTTGCTCATCTCTCGCCAAGGTGGTCAGTTCGGCGGCGAGTTCCTCGACCTTGAAGTACGTGAACTCGGTCTCCAGCCAGGCATGGAGACTGGCCTCCATATCCGCGGCAGTGAGCGGCGCCAACGCCATGATTAAAGCGACGCCATCAGAAGAGGGAGGAGGAGAGTTCCTGGATCGCTTTCAGCATGTCCGGGTCGTCGGTCACCGCCTGGGCAACGGCAGCCTTGCACGCGGTGACCGGGCTCACGCCGTCGGCAATCAGCTTGCCGGCATGGACCAGCAGGCGCGTAGAGGCGCCTTCTTCCAGTCCGCTGCCTTTCAGGTTGCGCGTCATCTGCGCAAAGCGCACCAGATTGTCGGCGATGGCATCCGATACGCCGGACTCGGTGGCGACGATGCGGCGTTCGAGCGTGGCAGAGGGGTAATCGAACTCCAGTGCGACAAAGCGCTGCCGGGTGGATTGTTTCAGGTCCTTGAGCACGCTCTGATAGCCGGGATTGTAGGAAATGGCGAGGCAGAATTCGGGCGGGGCTTCGACGGTCTGGCCGAGTTTTTCCATCGGCAGGGTGCGGCGGTCGTCGGCCAGCGGATGGATCACCACCATGGTGTCCTTGCGGGCCTCGACGATTTCGTCCAGGTAGCAGATGCCGCCTGCGCGCACCGCGCGGGTGAGCGGGCCGTCGACCCAGACGGTTTCGCCGCCCTTGACCAGATAGCGGCCCACCAGGTCGGAAGCGGTGAGGTCGTCGTGGCACGACACGGTGATCAACGGGCGCTTCAGCCGCCACGCCATGTGTTCCATGAAGCGCGTCTTGCCGCAGCCGGTGGGACCTTTCAACAGCACCGGGATCTGCTGTCGCCAGGCGGCTTCAAACAGCTGGATTTCCTCGCCGATGGCTTCGTAATACGGCTCGTTTTCGATGAGATGGTGCGCTGGATCGTAAGCCGGGTTGGGCATCACGTTTGCTCCCTCTCCCTTTTCGGGGAGAGGGTTGGGGTGAGGGCTGTTGCGTGCGTTCATGAAGAGGGTTCCGGATGAGGCGTCAGAAGCAGCCGGATTGTTGTTTTTTACGCTCGAGTTCGCGGACCTCGTCATTCCACTGGTTCATCTGGTCCTGGGTGTAGCCTTTGCGCCGCGCCTGATCCATTTTGTCGAGCACGCGCCCTAACTTGTCGGACAGGGTGTCGCATTGTTTGCTGCTGCTGTGCCGGGCTGGTTTGCCGGTGCTGCGCCGGGTTTCAAGTTGTATGGCGGCGGGCGGCGGGCTGGGCAATGGCTTGGCTGCGGCTGGTTTGGCCGGCTGCACCTGAGCGGGTTCGACGCGAGGCCGCTCGGGCGCCGGCGCCGGGTCGATTTCGACTGTGCGGGCCCCACGCGGGTTGCTGCACGGCTTGTTGGTGTAGGTGACCGCGCCCTGCGCGTCGATGCATTTGTTGAGTGTCGCCTGCGCCGCAGCAATGGGCGGGCACAGCGCTATCAAGGTGAGCAGGACGAACGCTGGGAGGCGCATGGGTTCAATTCTCGCTGGAGTATTTGTCGTCTTCAATGTCCATTTTCTTCTGGAACGCGGCTTCCTGATTCTGCGCGGCCAGGGCGCGCTTGCGTTCCAGACGTTTTTCATAGGCGCCCGGGTGCTGCTCGATAAAGTCCTCGCCGAATAGCGCGTGGCGCAGAAAGTTCAGGCCGAAGTCGAGCAGCGCCTCGTCGTCGGCAACCAGCAAGGCCATGACTTCAACGGGAATGTTATAGGTTTCGTTGAAACTCGGGCTCATGATGAATGCGCGAAAGCGATCCATGTCGTAGCTCGCCATGAAAAACAGCTGGTTGGACACCGGGGTCGGTTTGCCGATGGAGGGGCCGGCCGATTTGCGTTTGACGATCAGCTGACGCCAGGCGTGCGCCTTTTCGTCGTATTCGGCCACGCCCTGTTCGCTGCGATATTGTTCGATGCTCTGGGTCTTGTTTTCCAGATGGCCGAGGCAGTGCGATTCTTTCACCATGGCGTAGGCGCTGCGATCAACGTATTCGTCCGAGCGGCGCATGGTCAGTAGCGCCACCGGATAGTAACGACAGGCAGTCGGCCGGTCCTCGTAGACGCCGCACCCTTCCGGCGTCATGAACTGGCAGGCCGTGCCTTCGTCAACCGGCTTCAGCTTCACGCCGGGCATGCCGTCCTTGTCCAGCTCAAAGGGCACGGAATATTGTTTGAGGAATTCGCCCGATGGCATGTCCAGCCGCTTTTTCAGACGCAGGATGTCGTAGGGCGTCAGCGGGATGTCGATATTGCTGCAGCACGCGTTCCAGCATTTGACGTTGCGATGGCAGCTAAATTTGAGCGGCGTGTCGTCCGACAGCATGTTCGGCTGTACCGGGCTGCCCGCAAAAGGGGAGTCGGCGATCATGTCCTTGAATTCGTGTTCGTTCATTGCTTGCTACCTTCCGGGGCCACGCCCCTAATGCATTAACACTCAGTCGAAATCGGCGTTTCTGATTCAGAACGCTAGCCTACGCGCTTTCGGCAGGATGCTAAACCATGTTGCGCTTGCTGTTTATTCTGCGGGGAAAAAAACCGGGCGCCCTGAGGCGCCCGGCAGTCCCGAGCGCCCCGGTTAACGCGGCGCGCCCGGCGTTCAGCAGCTGACTGAAGTTTAGTGAGCTGCTGGCTTGAACAGCTTGGACTTGTCGACAATATCCACGTGGGCGCGCTTGAAGCAGTTCCACTGTTTGGACGTCTTGTCGTAGACCGAGTTGACGAAGCAGTGCCAGTTTTCCTCATCGACAAAGTTCTTGTCCATGCGGTAGTAGAAGCCGGGGTAACGGCTTTC
>NCIF01000064.1 GCA_002256785.1 Hydrogenophilales bacterium 17-61-9 | reverse complement strand
TGAAAGTAGGTCATCGTCAGACTCCTTATCCGCACCCCGGTGCACAAAACCCCCTCCCAAAAAGAGGGGGTTTTTTATTGCGCAAAATAAAGACTGAATGGCGTGCAACCCTGCATGTAAAATTTAAGGCTGATGACCCAAGTCCATAAAGCCTTATTCCCGCTATTGCGTCGCCTGTCCGATGGCCGGTTCCATTCCGGGCAGGCTCTGGCCTATGAGTTCCAGCTTTCGCGCGCCAGCATTTTTAATTTGATCAATCAGGCAGAAGCCATGGGACTGACGGTGCATGCGGTGCGGGGTCGGGGCTATAAACTGCCGGTAGCGGTTGACTGGCTGGATGAAACTGCAATCGTCGCGCTTCTGGCTGAGGCGGGCAGCAACTATGACGTGCGTATCCTTGAGACGGTCTGTTCGACCAATCTGACGCTGATGGAGGCTGCTTTGGAAGGGGCGGCCGAGGGTACGGTGGTGTGCGCGGAACACCAGTCCGCGGGCAAGGGCCGGCGCGGTCGATGTTGGCATGCGGTGTTGGGCGGAAGCCTGACATTTTCGGTGTTGTGGCGATTCGAGAACGGCCTGCAGTCGCTGGCGGGCTTGAGTCTGGCTGTCGGGCTGGCGGTTGCGCGCGCCATTAATCGCCACACGCCGCATGCGGTTCGTTTGAAATGGCCCAATGATGTGCTGGTCGATTATCGTAAGCTGGCCGGAATACTGGTTGAAGTGCAAGGCGACCTGCATGGCGCTGCGTTTGCGGTTGTTGGGGTAGGGCTGAACGTACGCATGAGTCCCGCGCAACGCGACGCAGTGGACCAGGCTGTGGTTGACTTACATGAAATGGGCGTCACCGTGGGCCGCAATCGATTGCTGGCAGATTGCTTGCGGGAGTTGCATCTGATGCTGACGCTTTTCCGTGCCCAGGGGTTTTCCGCATTGCGTGCAGACTGGATGGCTCTGGATGCCTATGCGGATAAAGCGGTCAGGCTGAAGTTGCCTGATTCGAAGGGCGTGGTGGGCGTGGCGGCAGGCGTGGATGAGACAGGGGCATTTTTATTACGGGATCCGCAGTCGGGCATTCATGCCTACAGCGGGGGAGAAATCAGTTTGCGACTCGATGCAGGCGTGCGATGAATAGCCGGCGATTGCTGCTTGATGCGGGCAACACACGGCTTAAATGGGCGGTGGTCGAAGGCGGTATCTGGCTGGCGCAGGGCAGTACGCCTTACCGTGACTTGTCCGCGTTAACCCCGATTCTGGAGCCGCATGCCAGCTGCTACATTGCCAGCGTGGTGCGCACGCAGCATGAGGCGCAGATGATCGCGCTGCTGGCGCCCTATTCAATTGCACCTGTCTGGCTCACAACCGAGTCGCAGTTTGCCGATGTGACCAATACGTATCTGCATCCCCGCCAACTGGGGGTGGATCGCTGGATGGGACTGCTTGCTTCGCGTCAGCGCAGTCATGCGGCAACGCTGGTGGTCTCGGCGGGTACCGCGATGACGGTGGACGCGTTGTCGGCAGAAGGCACCTTTCTCGGCGGCCTGATCGTGCCGGGGATGGCGATGATGCAGCGGGCCTTGCAGCAAGGCACCGCGCATGTGGCTGACGTCGATGGAGTCTGGCAGACGTTTCCGCGTATGACAGCGGATGCCGTGCAGAGCGGCATCATTGCGGCATTATGCGGCGCAATTCAGCGGCAATATGCGTATTTGGCCGGGGTTGCAGGGATGCCGCCGGACGTTATTCTGACGGGGGGCGATGCTGAAACCCTGTTGCCTTTTCTTGATTTGCGGGTGGAATACGTGCCGATGCTGGTGCTGGAAGGAATGGAACGCGTGACACGGGAAGGTAAATCGAAATGAAATGGATGACCTGGACGCTATTGGCAGCCAACTTGCTGGTAGCGGGATTTTTTATCGGCCGTGCGTATTTGCCGCAAACAGGGTCAAACGAGACTGCGCCGATGAATGTGGATCGGCTGAGCCTGCGCAGTCAGGCCGGGTCGGCTGCAAGCGACGAGACGCCGAAAGCTGCCGAAGCGCCCAGGGCGTTTTGCGTGGAATGGCGAGGCTTGAATCAGAATGAATTCACGCAGCTGCGCGAGCAGTTCAAGACCATGGCAAATGAGCGGGTGATGTCGTTTACTGCGGCGCCGGTCAATACGCGGCATTGGGTGATTTTTCCGCCTTTACCCAGCGCCGAGTCGGCAGAGGCCAAGCTCGGCGAACTGGCGGCTGCGGGCATACAGGATGCTTTCGTGGTCAAGGACATGCCCTGGCGCAATGCGATTTCACTCGGACTCTATGCGAACAGCGAGTCGGCGCAGCGACGCGTGCGCGAAGTCGAGGAGAAGGGCGTGCTGGGAACCCGCGTCGAAGTGCAGCCGAAACGGGGGACGGATTATTATTTCGTGATCCGCAGCGAAGACCCGGATGCGCTGAAGAGTCTGGGTGAAATCGGTCAGGCCTACCCGAACAGCCGGCAGTCGCGCGTGGCCTGCCCGTCATAAGGCGGGTCAAACGTAGCCAAGCGCAATGCCGCCGAACACCGCGGCGCCGAACCAGGTGTTGTGCAGGAAGGCGCGAAAGCATTGCTGCGGGTCGCGCGTGCGGATCAGGACCATGTGATAGAGCGCAATCGCCGCAGCGACGACCAGCCCGCCGTAAAAAGCCATGCCCAGATTCCGCTGCCATCCCACCCAGGCCAGCAGCGCCAGCGTGACGCCATAGCAAACGGCAATGGCGGCCAGATCGAAGCGGCCGAAGGTAATCGCCGATGTTTTGATGCCGATTTTGAGATCGTCCGCGCGGTCGACCATGGCGTACTGCGTATCGTAGGCAATCGCCCAGAAGGTGTTGGCCGCCAGCAGAACCCAGGCTTCCAGTGGAACCTCGCCGCGCAGCGCGGCGTAACTCATCGGAATGCCAAAGCCGAAGGCGATGCCGAGATAGGCCTGCGGAATCGCGAAGAAGCGTTTGGTGAAGGGGTAGCTGGCGGCCAGGAACAAGGCAATCACGGACAGGCCCAGCACCAGCTTGTTGAGCGGCAGGATCAATAGAAATGCCAGCAGGGACAAACCCGCCGCCAGCAACAGGGCTTCTTTGGGCGACACTGTGCCGGCCGCCAGCGGTCGTTCGCGGGTGCGCGCCACATGCGGGTCGATATGGCGGTCGGCGTAGTCGTTGATGACGCAGCCGGCCGAGCGCATCAGCACCACGCCCATGACGAAAATCCACAGGATCAGCCCGTCCGGCCGGCCGTTGCTGGCCAGCCATTGCCCCCACAGGGTGGGCCACAGCAGCAGCAGGATGCCGATGGGCTTGTCCAGCCGCATCAGCTTTTCGTATTGGGTCAGGCGTTCGGTCAGGGTCATAGCGTGTCGATCGCAGGGAGAAAAACTTCGGTGACCAGCAGCGGATGCTGATTGAGGCAAAAAATGGATCGGCGCGCCCACAGCGTGCTGTCATGGAGGGCGGCATGATGGCGCGTAATGGCGCGGAACAGGGGGTGCGCGAGGCGCACATTGCGGTAGCGCAGTGGCTGACGCTGAATCCGGTGATCGCTGAACAGCGCCTGCCCCAGCGGACGGCTGCCCAGTTTGCTGATTCCGTTCCAGCCCCCGTGCAGACCGGGATAGGGCAGCACGCTGTGGGCAAACACGACGGGTATGCCGTTGCATACCAGCAGCACTTCGCGTACGTAGGCGCGGGCGCCTGGCGCCATGCCCAGCAAGGCGTACTCGTCCAGATTGGGACGTGCCAGCCCGGTCGTCAATGGCACAACCCGAAAGTCGGCGCAGCGCGCCTTCAGTCGCTGGGTCAGCGAGCCCTTGTCGCACAGCCAATGGCGCAATGAACGAGGCAACGAATGGGGGTGGGCCAGCCAGCCCTGCCGTGAGTGGGGCACAAGGTGCATATTTAAAGGCGGAAAGTCGGCATTATGCCGCAGCCGGGCTGACCGGGCCGATGCGGCACTGGACGAAACTAGATCGTTGAGAGCGTCTGGCGCGCTCCGATCCAGCGGTCCAGGTGATTGGCGGCGATGTCGGGATGGCTGGCAAGACAGCGTTGTGCCAGATTACGCGCAGACTCCAGGAGTGCGATGTCGCGTTCGAGATCGGCAAAGCGCAGCATCGGCAGACCGCTCTGGCGATGGCCGAGCAGTTCGCCGGGGCCGCGCAGCAGCAGATCCTGACGCGCAATTTCAAAGCCGTCGGTGAGTTCGAATATGACCTTGAGGCGCGCCCGGGCCAGTTCGGATACCGGCGTTTGATACAGCAACACACACACCGATTCGCGGCTGCCGCGCCCGACCCGGCCACGTAGTTGGTGCAATTGGGCCAGGCCCATGCGCTCGGCGTGCTCGATGATCATCAGGGCCGCATTCGGGACATCAACGCCGACTTCGATCACGGTGGTGGCGACCAGCAAGTCGATTTCATGGGCCTGGAACGCCGCCATCACCGCTTGTTTTTCACTCGATTTCAAGCGTCCGTGGACCAGGCCTATGCGCAACTCCGGAAGTTGCGCCACCAAAGCGGCGTAGGTGTCCTGCGCTGTTTGCAACTGCAGTTTTTCGGACTCTTCAATCAAGGGGCACACCCAGTAGGTCTGCCCGCCGGCAAGGCAGGCTTCGCGCACGCGTTCCAGCACATCGTCGCGGCGGGCGGCACTGACCAGCTTGGTCATGACAGGCGTGCGCCCGGGGGGAAGCGCATCGATCGTGGACACATCGAGGTCGGCAAAAAAGCTCATTGCCAGGGTGCGGGGGATGGGTGTCGCGCTCATCATCAACTGATGCGGCTCGGTACCCTTGTGCATCAGTGCCAGCCGTTGGCCGACGCCAAAGCGATGCTGCTCGTCGACCACGACCAGACCCAGGCGGTCGAAGCTGCCGGCTTCCTGAAACAGGGCGTGGGTACCAAATGCCAGATCAATTTCGCCTGCGGATATGGCCTGCCAGGCTGCTGTGCGCTCGGATTTTTTCTGGCTGCCGGAAACCCAGGCACAGCGCACGCCGAGCGCGGCCAATTGCGGCGCCAACTTGCGAAAATGCTGTTCGGCGAGAATTTCGGTCGGCGCCATGAACGCTGCCTGCTGGCCGTTTTCAATCGCCTGCAAACACGTGAGCGCGGCCACCACGGTTTTGCCGCTGCCAACATCGCCTTGCAGCAGGCGACGCATCGGGTGGGGACGTGTCAGGTCGGCACTGATCTCCTGCCAGGCGTGAGTCTGGGCTGGGGTCAAATCAAATGGCAACTGCCCGGAAAATGCTGTTGTCAGTTGCTGCTTTGCAGGCAAGGGCGTGGTGCGCAGGCTTTGCCGCTGGCGTCGCGAAGTGGCCAGGGACAATTGCTGCGCCAGCAGTTCGTCGAACGCCAGTCGTTGCCAGGCAGGGTGGCGGCGTGACTCAAGCTCTGACAGCGCGCAGTCGAGCGGCGGTTGATGCAACAGCCGAATGCTGGATTCCAGATCGGGCAGTTTCAGTTCGGTCAGCCAGTCGGCTGGCAGCGTGTCGCTGATCGGCGCCTCCAGCGACCGCGCGACCAGTTTGCGCAGCGTGGCTTGGCCGAGTCCAGCCGTAGTGGGGTACACCGGCGTGAGCTGGGCTGGCAGGGGCGTCGATTCGTCGGCTTTTGCGAAACGCGGGTGCACCATTTCCAGCCCGAGAAAGCCCCCGCGTACTTCGCCCATGCAGCGGAAACTTTCGCCAGGCTGAAACAGCTTGAGATGGCTGGGATAAAAGTTAAGGAAGCGCAGACCGAGCACGCCACTGGCGTCTTCCACTGTCACCGTCAACATGCGGCGCGGCCGGTAGGCGACCTTGGCATCGCGCACCACCGCCTGTACCTGTGCCGATTGCCCGGGCAGCAGATCACGGATCGGCGTGAGGTGCGTTTCATCTTCCCACCGCAGGGGCAGGTGCAACACCAGGTCGGCGTCGCGATTGAGGCCAAGCTTGGCGAGCTTGGCGGCGGTCGCCGGGCTGACCGGAAAGGAAAACGGCGAAGCCGCTTTCAATTTGGAAATTTAACCGGTCACCATCACGGCGTCGGCTTCGACCAGCGCGCCGCGCGGCAGCGCTGCCACGCCGACTGCGGCACGCGCCGGGTAGGGCGCGACGAAATACTGCGCCATGATTTCGCTGACTTTGGGAAAATGGCTGAGATCAGTCAAAAACACATTCAGCTTGACCACATCGGACAGCGAGCCGTCAGCCGCAGCCGCCACCGCCGCCAGATTTTTGAAGACCTGATGGATTTGCGCTTCGATGCCATCGACCATTTCCATGGTGGCGGGATCGAGGCCGATCTGTCCGGACAGGTACACCGTGTGATCAACCCGCACGGCTTGTGAATAGGTGCCAATCGCGGCAGGCGCGTTGGCAGTCTGAATGATGGTTTTGTTCATGCTGAAGGATTCCTGTAGCGGGACTTATTGGGTAGGGGCTGCGCGGCCGTCTTTCTTGCCCTTGATGCGGTAAATTCGCACCACGTCGGGCTGCGTGCGCAAGCCGCGCATGACGCGGGCAAGATGCATGCGATTCTCCACTTCCACCGTGAAGAACAGTACGGTGTAGGGGCTACCGTCTTCTTCTTCCATCGAAACATTGCCGATGTTGGAGCCATGCTCGGCGATGGCGGCGGCCACTTTGGCCAGCACGCCGCGCTGGTTACCCACGACAACCTTGATCAGGACGTCGAACATGTGGCCGGGTTCGGCTTCCCATTCGACGTCCAGCCACTTGTCGGGATCGGTGCGGAAAGCCCGGATCGACGGGCAGTCATGGGTGTGAATAATGAGGCCGCGGTCCTTGTGGATGAAACCGAGAATGGGGTCGCCGGGAATCGGGTGGCAACACTGCGCCAGTTCGACCGCGATGCCCTCGGTGCCACGAATACTGATGGCGTGCGGGTGGGCTGGCTCGCCGGTTTTTTCACCCAGCACATGAAGCAACTGGTGTGCGACCACCAGCGGCAATTTTCGTCCCAGACCAATGCCCGCGAATAATTCCTGACGGGACTGCACCCCGTATTCCTTGATCAAACGATCCCATACGGATTCGTCGGGTTCGATCGCATCGGGGTGAAGTGCGGCAATGGCGTGATTGAGCAGGCGTTCGCCCAGGGCCGCGGCTTCTTCCACGCCGGTGTTGCGCAGGTAATTGCGGATGTGCGAACGCGCCTTGCCGGTCACGACGAAGTTCAGCCAGGCCGCATTGGGGCTGGCGTTTGAGGCTGTGACCACTTCGACATGGTCGCCATTGCGCAGCTGGGTGCGCAGCGGCATCAATTCATAGTTGATCTTGACTGCAATGCAGCGAAGGCCGACATCGGTGTGTACGGCAAAGGCAAAGTCGACTGCGGTGGCGCCGCGTGGCAGCGCCATGATCTTGCCTTTGGGGGTGAACACATAGACTTCGTCGGGGAACAGATCGATCTTGATATGTTCCAGAAACTCGGTCGAATCGCCATGGTCGGCCTGGATGTCGAGTAGCGATTGCAGCCAGCGATGGGTGCGTGTCTGCACATCATTCAAAACGGCATCGGACGACTTGTACATCCAGTGCGAGGCGATGCCGGATTCAGCCAGCCGGTTCATGTCGGTGGTGCGGATCTGCACCTCGATCGGGGTGCCGCTGGGACCGAACAGGATGGAATGCAGCGACTGGTAGCCGTTGGCTTTGGGGATGGCAATGTAGTCTTTGAACTTGCCTGGTATCGGCTTGTACAAGGCGTGCAGTACACCCAGCGCCACATAGCAGGACGCCTGGTCATGCACCACGACGCGAAAGCCGTATATGTCGAAGACTTCGGAGAAGGCCAGATTCTTTTCCTGCATCTTGCGATAAATGCTGAAAAGGTGTTTTTCGCGCCCGGTGATGGTGGCGTCGACCTTTGCCTGATCGAACTTTTCCTGCATCACTAACTTGACCTTCTCGACCAGTTCGCGGCGGTTGCCACGCGCGGCCTTCACCGCTTTGGCCAGCACCTGATAGCGGTTGGGGTGGCTGTAGCGGAAGCCGAGGTCTTCCAGTTCCTGATAGACCGAGTGCAGGCCCAGACGGTTTGCGATAGGGGCGTAGATTTCAAGCGTTTCGGCTGCAATGCGGCGGCGCTTTTCGGCCGGCATGGCATCCAGCGTGTGCATGTTGTGCGTGCGATCGGCCAGCTTGATCAGGATGACCCGTACATCCTGCGCCATCGCCAGCAGCATTTTTCGGAAGTTCTCCGCCTGCGCATGCTGCTCGGACGCAAACGACAGCTTGTCGAGTTTGGATACCCCTTCGACCAGCATCGCCACCGACTTGCCGAACCGCACTTCGATTTCACCCGCGGTGGCCGGGGTATCTTCCACCACGTCGTGCAGCAGCGCAGCGCTCAGGGTCTGGGCGTCAAGATGCCAGCCGGCGAGAATGCCGGCAACCGCCAGTGGATGGGAAATGTAGGGTTCGCCGCTTTTGCGGAACTGACCTTCGTGGGCGCTGCGGCTGAATTCGTAGGCTTTTTCGACGATGTCGACTTCATCTGCCGGCAGATAAGCCAGTGCCGGCCGCAGCGTATCAAATGCGTGCGTCATCGCCGACGCGCGGGCCGCGCGCGCCGGTTGAGGGACGGGTGGGTGCTCAGGCACGACCCCGGTTGAGGATTTCACGGCCGACTTTGCCTGCGGCAATTTCACGCAGTGCGGTGACAACGGATTTGTCTTTCGTTTCGACCAAGGGCTGCGAGCCTTGTGCCAGCTGGCGCGCGCGATAGGTGACGGCAAGGGTCAGTTCGAAACGGTTGGGGAATACATCGATACAGTCATCAACGGTGATACGTGCCATGGGAATACTCCTGCTTTGGGTCGTGCGGTTTAGATGCGCCGGAATTCGTCGAACAGCATGGCGTGCCTGTCCAACTGGCGTGCAGTTTCGAGACGAACGCTGCGGGTAATGGCGACCAGATCCAGTAGGGCGTGGTCGAAATCATCGTTGACCATTATATAGTCGAACGCATCAGCGTGAGCGACATCGTGGGCGGCGGCGGCGAGCCGGCGTTCAATCACCTCGTCGCTGTCCTGTTCCCGGCCCTTGAGACGGCTTCGCAGGGCATTGAATGAAGGCGGCAGAATGAAAATGGAGGTGGATTCCGGGAAGTGGTGTTTGACCTGGGCTGCGCCCTGCCAGTCGATTTCGAGCAGGATGTCATGCCCCGCGTTGAGGTCGCGTGAAATACTGCCTTTCGAGGTGCCGTAAAAATTCCCGTATACCTCGGCGTGCTCGAGAAACTCGCCTTCGGTCAGCATCAGCTCGAAGCGCTGCCGGTCCACAAAATGGTAATCGCGACCCTCGGTTTCGCCGGGTCTGGGCGCGCGCGTGGTGTAGGACACCGACAGGCGTATGGCCGGGTCGGTTTTCAACAGCGCCTTGACCAGGCTGGTCTTGCCGGCGCCGGAGGGCGCACTGACGATGTAAAGCACGCCTTTGCTGGGATTGGGAATCATGATTGTTCCGGCTTTCTAGAATTAAATAGTCTGTTATTCAAGATTCTGCACCTGCTCGCGCATCTGTTCGATCAGCACCTTGAGCTCGAGCGAAACGCGCGAGGTTTCGACGGCGACCGACTTGGCGCCCAGTGTATTGGCTTCGCGATGCAGCTCCTGCATCAGGAAGTCGAGACGCTTGCCCACCGCACCGGACTGATCCAGCACCCGGCGGACTTCCGAGAAATGGGCGGCCAGGCGGGAAAGTTCTTCGTCGATATCAGCTTTTTGCGCCGCCAGCGCAACTTCCTGTGCCAGTCGCTCATGGCCGGCTTCACCCAGCGCATCGCGCAGGCGTTCCGCCAGTTTCTCGCGTTGCGCGGCAACCAGCGCAGGCAGCAGCGGCTGCAAGCCCGCCACCTGCGTTTCGGCGGCGCCCAGGCGGTCGAGTATGTGTTGTTTGAGTTTGGCGCCTTCGCGCTGGCGGCTTGCCACCAGTTCATCCAGCGTGGCGCGCACGCCATCCAGGGCCGCCTGGTTGAGTGCATCCTGGGTCAGGGTCGCGGTGGGCACCGCACCGGGCCAGCGCAGAATTTCATTGACGCTGAGCGGCGTGCTGTTGGGCACACGCTGCATCACATCGGCCTGCCAGTGCGCGAGCTGCTCAAGAATGACCGGATTCAAGCCGTTATCCTGCGCATACGATTCCACATGGGCTTCAGCCCATAGTGGATCGGAGTCCTTTAGGGAGGCAGCAGGCAGTGCAATCAGGTTGATGCGGCATTCGACCTTGCCGCGGGCGAGGCGCTGCTGAATCAGTTCGCGGAGTTGCGGTTCCAGGGCACGGAATTCGTCGGCCAGACGGAAGTGCAACTCGAGATAGCGCTGATTGACGCTACGCAAGTCGATGTTGACGCTGGCATGGTTGAGATTGAGGCTATGGGCGGCGAACCCGGTCATGCTGGTGGTCATAGGCGGGTTGTGAATAAGCAGTTAGGATTACAGTGTGGGTGTGGAGCCGGTACATGCCTTTTCCAGCAAGACCGGCTTGTCAGGCAAGGATAATAGACGTTCAACTATGGCGACTCAACCCAATCAGGCGCTTCCCAACGGATACCAGCTAAACGAATACACCATTGTCCGAAAAATCGGCGGCGGTGGCTTCAGCATGGTGTATCTGGCGCATGACAGCCACAACCAGTCGGTTGCCATCAAGGAATACCTGCCGGGCCAGCTGGTGCTGCGTACCGAGGGATCGGTCATCGTGCAGGCCAGTTCGGCCGAAAACAGCAATATTTTTCGCCATGGTCTGAAGTGCTTTTTCGAAGAAGGCCGGGCGCTGGCACGTATCGATCACCCCAACGTCATCCGGGTGACCAACTTTTTCCGCGCCAACGACACCGTATACATGGTGATGCGCTTCGAACGCGGCAAAACCCTGCAACAGCACATCCAGGCCAATCGCGGCACCATTAGTGAAAGCTTTATCCGGCGGGTGTTCGCCCATTTGCTGAACGGTCTGCGCGAAGTGCATACCCACAAGCTGCTGCACCTTGATATCAAGCCGTCGAATCTTTATATCCGGCTGGATGGCTCGCCGGTGTTGATCGACTTTGGCGCGGCCCGGCAAACGCTGACGCTGGAAGAAAGCAAACTGCAGCCCATGTATACGCCGGGATTTGCTTCGCCCGAGCAATACCATAACCGCGAGCGGCTGGGGCCGTGGTCGGATGTTTATAGCGTGGGCGCCAGTCTGTACGCCTGTCTGGCCGGCTATCCGCCGCAATCGGCGGATGCGCGGTTGTTGAATGACAAACTGGTGCCGGCCATGGTCAACTGGCGCGGCGCCTATTCAGATCAGCTGCTGGAAATCATCGATCAATGTCTCAAGCTGAACTACATGGAACGCCCGCAAAGCGTGTTCAGCCTGCAAAAAGTGTTGATGGACAGCACCGCCATGCGGCCGCCGCGCACCTCGATTTTGTCCAGCATCAAGCGTTCACTGAGCAAGGAATTGTTTTAAGCTTTCGAAATGAAATTCACTATCTATCAGGCGTCGCGTCAGGGCGGCCGCAAAAACAACCAGGATCGCGTTGCCTATTCCTACAGTCGCGACGCATTGCTGATGGTGGTGGCCGATGGCATGGGCGGCCATATGCACGGCGAAATTGCAGCGCAGATTGCGGTGCAGGTGATGACCGATCAGTTCCAGAAAATGGCCAAGCCGCGCCTGGACGACCCGATGAAGTTTCTGGATGAGGCAACGACGCTCGCGCATTACACGATCAACGATTACGCCGTTGACCAGGATCTGCTTGAAATCCCCCATACGACCCTTGTTTCGGCGGTTATCCAGGATGGGGCCGCGTACTGGGCGCATGTGGGCGATTCGCGCTTGTACCTGTTCAGCGATGGCAGCCTGATCGCGCGCACCGAAGATCACACCGCCGTTGCCCAGATGGCGCGCAACGGCCTCATCACGGAAGAGGAAGCGGGCACGCATCCGGAGCGCAACAGGGTATCCAACTGCCTGGGCGGC
>NCIF01000220.1 GCA_002256785.1 Hydrogenophilales bacterium 17-61-9 | reverse complement strand
GAGCAGTTCTGCAATGATCTATGGCTTAGCCATGGCCTCGCAGACAAAACAATCGCTGCCTACCGAGCCGATCTAATCGGTTTCTCATCATGGTTGTCGAGGCATATCGGAAAGACGCTACTCCAAGCGCAGAGCCTGGATATTGATGAATGGCTGGCAAGCCTGCTTGAGAGAAAGATCAGTCCTCGAAGCGTCGCTCGCTATTCAGCTTCGCTGCGGCGTTTTTACCGATATCTCACGTCCAACGGGTTGGTTTCACAAGACCCGACCGTGCCGCTCGGCAAGATCAAAATACCGCTCCGTCTCCCGAACACTCCGACGCAGGATGAGGTTGCCACACTGCTCGATATTACTGAACTCAATTCCCATAGTGGTCTGCGCGACAAAGCCATCCTCGAATTGCTTTATGCAACCGGCTTGCGGGCTGCAGAGCTGGCAAGCATCAGGATTGGCGACATTGATTTCAGGAACCGCGTGATTCGCGTTTGCGGGAAAGGGAACAGGGAGAGACTGGTGGTGTTTGGAGAGGAGGCTTCATTCTGGCTCGATCTGTACCTGAGTAGGTCAAGACCCGCCTTGAGACGGGACTACCTTTGCAATCATGTGTTCCTCTCGGTTCGAGGGAAGAAAATAAGCACGGGCACTCTCCGCCTGGTGGTGAAGAAGCACGCGTCAAACAACGGGATCGAAAGACCCCTCAGTACTCACAGCCTTCGGCACGCCTTTGCCACGCACTTATTGGACGCTGGAGCCGATTTGCGTGTGATCCAGGAATTGTTGGGGCATGCGTGCATCAGTACAACCCAGATATACACATTCGTTGCAACCAAGCGGTTAGTAACGCTGCATTCCAGGTTCCACCCGAGAAACGAGGACAAGGATGGATTGCAGGCAGGCAGTAACCATCGCACCAGGTTTCGGTCAACGGATCCGCGATGAGTGGCCTTGGTGGGATTTTTCGAGTCGATTTGAGTGCAACTGAAAATCCCAGACATGAAGGAGCAGGACGCGCCAATCTGCTGGAGTGGACGAGGAATAATGCCAAGGCATCCGGATGTTAACCTTGGGAAAAATGGAAGCCTGCGCTGACGCAGCGCCATCTCTTGAGATTCATTCCACCATGACGAAGCCGTCGACGATGAAGCTGGTGCTTGTAGTATCGGAGCGGGCAATAAATAAGTTAATTGATCTACTCTGATTGAGAGCGCTGCGCATGGTCGTGATGAACACCATCGCTCGATCCAACGAGTCAGTTTGTAAGTGCGCCGGCGTTATCTCTCTTCATTTTTATGGAATGTTTTCAAATGGCTCCGAGCAGCGCGACGAATTGGTTACTCGGTCCTTCCGAACGGAGCTCCAAACTCCGGCTGTTCGATGCCACGTAGGCCAGCGGTCGCGTTAAGCTAAACGGGAACAGCACGGGCAGCGACTGCAGGCTCGGGACCGAAACTGGCTTCCCGACGTAGCGAATGGCGGCTT
This sequence comes from Hydrogenophilales bacterium 17-61-9, assembly GCA_002256785.1. GTDB lineage: Bacteria > Pseudomonadota > Gammaproteobacteria > Burkholderiales > Thiobacillaceae > Thiobacillus. Next base: position 559 of record NCIF01000220.1, on the reverse strand, counting down.
CGATGAGCCACGCAGTAAGTTCGTCGTTTTCGATCGACGCGGGCACGAGCCGAACGACCCGCTTGCCCTTGTCCACCCGCTCTATGGCACCCCAATCCGCCTGTGACTGCAGGACCATGTTGGTCATGCGATACGTGCCTTCGCGTTCGCCGTATATCTCACTCATCCGCCGGTGGATCTCTGCCGAAGTGCAGTCACCCTGCAATGCCGACAAGCGGCCTACCAGCTCAGCCACTCTTCCAAAGAATGGATACGTCGCGATGCTCATACCCCAGTTCAGCGCCGAAACGGGCGCTTCGGGATTCATCTTGAAGATATCGGTGCCGCGATCGGCGAACTCGACAAGCTCTGCGCGTGGGTCAAGCCAGAGCCGATTCAATACAGTGCGAGTCTTCTTTCTGGCTGCTACGCCAAGGCCAGCTGCGTCGAGCAGCTCATTCAGCTCATCGAGGCTGGAAGTTCCAGCACGAACCTTCAGCGCGGCCGTTGCCCATTCAAGCTGAATGAATCGGTCAAATCCAATTTTTGGGGCGGTTGAATGCATCCAGTTCAATTCACA
>NCIF01000063.1 GCA_002256785.1 Hydrogenophilales bacterium 17-61-9 | reverse complement strand
TACTTCCGTGGCGACGACTGGGACGAACAGGCCGCCAGATGGGTTGAATACAAGCAGCAGAAAGCCGCTTGATGCCTGGGCCGGCGCGGGCAGCCCGACATGGGCTGTGCGCGCGGGTCAGGCGTCGACACTGCCGGGCGGGAAGCCGCTTCGATCGCCATTCGGCGCAGCACTAAACCGGACATATTCGCCGCCATCATTTTGATGCCCTGCCCGCGGCGCTTATAATCGCGGTCACCCTTTTTGAACACTGAGGACGCGCGCATCGCCGGCCTCTTTGTAACCATGCCCGACACCCATCCGCTTAAAGACCAGATCGCCCTGCTGATCGGCGCCGCCCTCGAAACGGTGGCGCCCAACGCCCCGGTGAGCCTCGAAATCGAACGCCCGAAAAACTCGGCCCATGGCGATTTTTCCAGCAATGCCGCGATGCAGCTGGCACGTCCGCTGAAGAAAAATCCGCGCGAACTGGCGCAGACGATACTCAACGCGCTGCCGAAATCGCCGCTGATTGCCAAAACGGAAATCGCCGGCGCCGGCTTCATCAACTTTCACCTCGCGCCCGCTGCCTGGCATAGCCTGGTGCCGCAGATCCGCTCGACAGGCGCGCAGTTCGGCCGCGGCGATGCGGGCAAAGGCCACAAGGTGCTGGTCGAGTTCGTTTCCGCCAATCCCACCGGCCCGCTGCACGTGGGGCACGGCCGCCAGGCCGCACTCGGCGACGCGATCTGCAACCTGTACGCGGCGCAAGGCTGGGAGGTCTGCCGCGAGTTTTATTACAACGATGCCGGGGTGCAGATCCAGACGCTGGCCAACAGCGTGCAGGCGCGCGCGCGCGGCCTTGCGCCGGGCGACGCCGAGTGGCCGGAGTCGGCTTACAACGGCGATTACATCGCCGATATCGCGGCGGATTTTGTGGCCGGCAAAACGGTGAAGTCGGACGACCGCGAATACACGGCGTCGGGCGACGTCAACGATCTCGACTCGATCCGCCAGTTCGGCGTGGCCTATCTGCGCCACGAGCAGGATCTCGACCTCAAGGCCTTCGCGGTGCGGTTCGACCACTATTATCTGGAGTCAAGCCTGTACAGCAGCGGACGCGTGGCGGCGACGGTGCAAAAACTCGTCGACGCCGGCAAGACCTACGAGCAGGACGGCGCACTGTGGCTGCGCACCACGGATTTCGGCGACGACAAGGATCGCGTCATGAAAAAATCCGACGGCACCTTCACCTATTTCGTGCCGGACGTGGCGTATCACATCGCCAAATGGGAACGCGGCTACGATCGCGCCATCAACATCCAGGGCACCGACCACCACGGCACCATAGCTCGCGTCAGGGCAGGCCTGCAGGCGTCGGGCGCGGGCATTGCAAAGGGCTACCCGGACTACCTGCTGCACACGATGGTGCGGGTGATGCGCGGCGGCGAGGAAGTGAAAATCTCCAAGCGCGCCGGCAGCTACGTCACCCTGCGCGACGTCATCGACTGGACCAGCAAGGATGCGGTGCGCTTCTTCCTGCTGTCGCGCAAGGCCGATACCGAATACATGTTCGACATCGATCTTGCACTCGCCAAAAATAACGACAATCCGGTGTACTACGTGCAATACGCGCATGCACGCATCTGCCGCGTGTTCGAGGAATGGGGCGGCGACCCCGCCGCGCTCGACCCCGCCGACCTCGCGCCGCTGACCGCGCCGCACGAAACCGCGTTGATGCAGCGCCTGGCCGAATACCCCGAAACCGTTGCCGCCGCCGCGCGCGAACTGGCGCCGCATCTGCTGGTCCATTACCTGCAAACGCTGGCGGGCGATTTCCACGCCTGGTACAACGCGGAGAAATTCCTGGTCGACGATGCGGCCGCCAAACTCGCCCGACTGGCGCTGGCCGACGCCACCCGCATTACGATTGTTAACGGCCTGGCCTTGCTCGGCGTATCCGCACCGGAGAAAATGTAGTCATGGCGAAATCCAGTTCCCGAAGAACCGACCGCGCGGGCAGCGCTTTCCCCCGCAGGGAAGGAACCGTTTTCAGCGGCATCCTCATCGGCCTCATCGTCGGCGCGGTGCTCGCCGTTGGCGTGGCATTGTGGGTCACCGGCAACAACCCGTTCAAGTCGTCTGCTCCCGACGCGACCGTGCCGCCCAAGCCCCAGACCGCGACGCCGGACTCGCCCGAGACGGCGCCGAGCTTCGATTTTTATAAAATGCTGCCGAGCGACGCAACCAGCGAAGCGCCGCCCTCGCCTCAACCGGCCGCGGTCAAAACGCACTATTACCTGCAGGCAGGCGCGTTCCAGAATCCGGCTGATGCCGACAACCTGAAAGCGCAACTGGCTTTGCTGGGTATCGAAACAATGATTCAGACCCGCGACCTCGGCGGCGACCTCGGCGTGTTCCACCGGGTGCGCGTCGGGCCTTTTCGCGAGATGGACGAAATTAACCGCACCCGGGCGCTGTTAACGCAGAACAATATCCCGGCCACGCTGGTCAAAGAAGTTCCCCCCCCTCAGGAGATGCCTTGATGTTTACCCGCACACTGGCCTTGGTAGCCGCTGCCGTCTTTTCCTTTTCGGCCCATGCCGCTTCAGACGCCATTTTTGAAGGCCACGACTACACCCGCGTGAAAGACGCGCAGCCCGTTGCAACCGGCAAAAAAATCGAAGTGCTGGAATTCTTCTGGTATCGCTGCCCGCATTGTTTTCAGCTCGAGCCTGCGCTCAATACCTGGCTGAAAAAACTGCCCAAAGATGCCCAGGCTCGCCGCGTACCCGCCGTGTTCCGCGACGACTGGGCGCCCGCCGCCAAGACCTATTACACGCTGGAGCAGATGAATCTGCTCGACCGCCTGCACAACAAGGTGTTCGACGCCTACCATATTGAAAATATCAACCTCAATGACCCCGCCGTGCTGGGCGGCTGGATCGTCAAGCAAGGCGTGGACCGCAAAAAATTCGAGGGCATCTACAATGCCTTCTCCACGCAAACGAAGGTCATGCAGGGCGGCAGGCTCGCCACCGCATACGCCATCGCCGGCGTTCCAGCCTTCATCGTCGACGGCAAATACGCCACCTCGATGTCGATGGCGCAAAGCGAACAACGCCTGTTCGAAATCCTCGACCAGCTCATCGACAAAGCGCGCGCCGAGCGCAAGCGCAAGTAAGCCTCCCCTCGGCTTGACTGCCTCGCCCACCCCGGATCGATGAGTCAACCCCTGCGGGTTTTCATCACCGGCGCCAGTTCCGGACTGGGCGCAGCGCTGGCGCAGCATTACGGCGCACAAGGCGCCCGGCTCGGCCTCGCCGGGCGCCGACTGGACGGCTTGCAAGCCACCGCTGCCGGACTCGACGCACACCTCTATCAAGCCGATGTGCGCGACGCGGCAGCCATGCAGCGCGCTGCACAGGCATTTCTGGACGAAGTGGGCACACCGGATATTGTGATCGCGGCCGCAGGCATCAGCGTGGGCACGCTCACCGAAGCGGCCGCTGATGCGCCGGTTTTCCGCGCGGTAATGGACGCCAATGTGCTGGGGCTGGTGCACACCTTTCAGCCATTTATCGCAGCCATGCAATCAAACAGCGGCGTGCTCTGTGCCATTTCCAGCGTCGCTGGCGTACGCGGCCTTCCGGGCGGCGGCGCCTATTCGGCTTCAAAAGCGGCGGCCACGGTTTACCTCGAGGCGCTGCGGCTCGAACTTAAATCGCGCCGGATCGCGGTCGTCACGGTTGCTCCGGGTTATATCGATACGCCGATGACGCGGGTCAATCCCTACGCCATGCCGTTCAAGCTGTCTGCCCAAACTGCAGCCCGCCAGGTTGCGCGATGCATACGGTTACGCCGCGGCTATACCGTGATCCCGTGGCAGATGGCCTGGGTCGCGCGTTTACTGAAATGGCTGCCGAATCCGGTTTATGATGCGCTATTCGAGAAAGCGCCTCGCAAGCCCCGCGGCTTGCCCACTTGATCAGCATATATATATAAAGTTGCGGAGAAAAAATGCCCACCCCCTTGAACATTATTCTTATCGACGACCATCCACTTTTGCGCATGGGAGTGGCAGGCTACATCGAGCAGGAGCCCGACTTGAATCTGACCGCGCAGATGGCCAATGCTGCCGAGTTGCGCGCCTGGATGGCGGCAGGCAACCGCGCCGACGCAGCACTGCTCGACCGTTCACTCCCGGATGCTGACGGGCTGGACCTCGTGTCCGACCTGCGTGACCTGGGGATCAAGGTCATCATGCTCACCATTGCCGATACCGACGAAGAAATTTCCGAAGCGATTTCGTCCGGTGTCGATGGCTACGTCATCAAGTCCAGCGAGCCCGATCAGGTGATCGCCGCCATTCGTAGCGTCTGCGACGGACAGAGCAGCTTCCCGCTCAACATCATGCAGAAAATGGCGCGCGGCGAGCTCAGCAACAGCGCCCTGGCCGCGCTGACTGCGCGAGAAATGGAAATCGTCAATCAGGTGAAAGAAGGCTTATCCAACAAAGCGATCGCCTACAAGATGACCCTGTCGGAAAACACCGTGCGCAATCACCTGCGCAACATCATGGAAAAACTGGGTTTGCGCAATCGCGTTCAGGTCGCCACCCTGGCACTGAAAGAAGACCACAAGCGGCACTGAGCCGCGATCCTGCTTTTCAGCAGCATCGCGCCGCCACGCTCGCCCCCCGGCAGCATTTGCTGCCGGTTCAGCCCTTATTCAACCGTCACGCTTTTTGCCAGATTGCGTGGCTTGTCCACGTCGGTGCCCTTTTGCAATGCCACGTGGTACGACAGCATCTGCAGCGGCACGGTGTGCAGGATCGGCGACAGCGCGCCATTGCGGCCGCCGGGCAATTTGATGACATGCACGAATTCGGATTCCTCAATGCCCACGTCGCCGTCAGCCATCACATAAAGTTCTCCACCGCGCGCGCGGACTTCCTGCAGGTTCGATTTCAGTTTTCCGATCAACTGATCGTTGGGCGCGATCGCGATCACCGGCATATCTTCGTCGACCAGCGCCAGCGGCCCGTGCTTGAGTTCGCCTGCCGGGTAAGCTTCGGCGTGAATGTAGGAAATCTCTTTCAGCTTCAGCGCGCCTTCGAGCGCAATCGGGTAATGCACGCCGCGTCCCAAAAACAGGGCGTGATGTTTGTTGGCGAACCGATGCGACCACGCCTCAACTTCCGGCTCCAGTGCCAGCACTTGTTGCAGCTTGTTCGGCAAGCTGCGCAGCGCAGCAAGATGTTCAGCTTCCTGTGCCGGCGTCAGGCGGCCGCGTAGCTTGGCCAGCACCAGTGTCAGCAGAAACAGACCGGCCAGCTGGGTGGTAAATGCCTTGGTCGAGGCGACCCCGATTTCCGGCCCGGCACGGGTCATAAATTTGAGCCGCGATGCGCGCGTGAGCGCCGATTCCGGCACATTGCAGATGGTAAGCGTCTTGTCCTGGCCCAGCGACTTGGCATGATTCAGCGCTGCCAGCGTATCGGCGGTTTCTCCCGATTGCGAAATGGTGACGACAAGTGCATTGGGATTGGGCACCGAGGTGCGATAGCGATATTCGCTGGCCACTTCAGCGTGTGCTGAAATTCCTGCAATATCTTCCAGCCAGTAAGTGGCCACTTTCGCCGCGTGGAAGCTGGTGCCGCAGGCAAGGAAAGTGACCGCATCCACCTGGCCGAGGATCCCGGCGGCGTCGAAGCCGAACCATTCCGGCTGGACGCAATCCTGCGCCACCGCATTCAGCAGGGTATCCGTCAGCGCGCGCGGCTGCTCGTGGATTTCCTTTTGCATGAAGTGGCGATAGTTGCCGAGTTCGGCCATGTCGGCCGACAGTTCGGAAATATGCACACTGCGGTCAGCCTTGTTGCCTGCCGCATCGTACACGTTCACCGACAGCAGCCCGATATCGGCCACGTCGCCTTCTTCCAGATACATCACGCGCTGCGTCACCGGCAGCAGCGCCGACACGTCGGAAGCAATGAAGTTTTCCTCAATACCCAGACCGATCAGCAGCGGGCTGCCCTTGCGGGCGCACACCAACCGATTCGGCGCGTCCTCGCTTACCACTCCGATTGCGTAAGCGCCTTCCAGTTCGGCTACAGCCTTGCGGGTGGCTTCGAGCAGATCTTTTGACTGCCGGTAATACCACTCGATCAGGTGGGCAATCACCTCGGTGTCGGTTTCCGAGGCAAAGGCAAACCCGGCGCCCATGAGCCGCGCACGCAGCGCTTCGTGGTTTTCGATAATGCCGTTATGCACCACGGCCAGCCTGCCGCTCACATGCGGATGGGCGTTGGCCTCGGATGGCGCGCCGTGCGTGGCCCAGCGCGTGTGGGCAATCCCGACATGGCCCCGGACCTGCTGCGCTGCGCAGTCTGCGGTCAAAGACGCGACACGGCCGACACTGCGTACCCGCTTCAATCCTCCATCGACAATCACCAGCCCGGCCGAATCGTAACCGCGGTATTCCAGGCGGCGCAGGCCTTCGAGCAGGATGGGAACGACGTTACGTTGCGCTACTGCGCCGACAATGCCGCACATGCTTAGCTTTCCTTTTTGGGTTTGATTGGGCGCTGCCAGCCGCTGAGCGTCTGCTGTTTGGCGCGCGACAAGGTCAGTTCTCCGGCGGGCGCGTCTTTGGTCAGCGTGGTGCCCGCGCCCAGTGTCGCGCCCTTTCTCACCGTAACGGGTGCGATCAGCTGCGTGTCGGAACCGATGAACACGTCATCCTCGATCAGCGTGCGGTGCTTGTTCGCGCCGTCGTAATTGCACGTGATGGTGCCCGCGCCAATGTTGACCTTTTTGCCCATGGTGGTGTCCCCCACGTAGGACAGATGATTGATCTTGGAGCCGTCGTCGATCTGGCTGTTCTTGATCTCGACAAAGTTGCCGACGTGGACGTCGCGCGCCAGCGTGGTGCCCGGACGGATGCGGGAAAAGGGGCCCAGCCGGTTGGCTTCGCCAATTTGGGCATCGTCGATCAGGGTGAACGCGTCGATGCGCGTGCCCGCCGCCACGCTCGCATTGCGCAGCACACAGTTGGCGCCCACTTGCACGCCATCGCCCAGTTGTACCCGGCCCTCGAACACGCAATTGACATCTATCGCCACATCGCGCCCGCACGTCAGCGTACCGCGCACGTCAATCCGCGCCGGGTCCATCAAGGTCACGCCGGCGTTGAGCAGCGCCTGTGCAATTTCATGCTGGTGCACGCGCTCGAGTCCGGCCAGTTGCGCCTTGCTGTTTACACCCAGCACTTCCCACTCGAATGACGGCTGGTGCGTTTCGATCGCCACCCCGTCGCGCACCGCCAGGGCGATGATGTCGGTCAGGTAATATTCACGCTGCGCGTTATCGTTTTTCAGTTCAGCGATCCAGCTTTTGAGATGGCGCGTCGCCACCGCGAGGATGCCCGTATTGACTTCCTGTATCGCCCGTTCGGCGGCCGAGCCATCCTTGTGCTCGACGATGCGGACGACCTCGCCGTTCTCGCGCACGATACGTCCATAGCCGTCCGGATGCGTCAGCGTCACGGTCAGCAAGCCCAGCTTGTCCGCCTGTGCGGCCGCGACCAGCGGCTGCAGGGTGGTCATGCGCGTCAACGGCACGTCGCCATACAGCACCAGCGTCACGCTATCGTCCGCAAGCCATGGCAGCGCCTGCTTCACGGCGTGGCCGGTACCCTGTTGCTCGGCCTGGCGCACGAATGTCAACGCAGCATCGTCCAGCGCCTGCGGCACCGCCTCGCCGCCGAAACCGTACACCACGCAGATTTGCGCGGCGCCGAGCGCGTGGGCGGTATCCACCACGTGACCCAGCAGGGTTTTGCCTGCAAGCCGGTGCAACACCTTGGGCAGATCCGAGCACATGCGTGTCCCTTTGCCCGCCGCGAGAATCAGAATTTCAAGTCTGCTATTCATTCGTATCTGTCTGGAGAGTGCGCAAAATGCGCGACCAGTATAAAGCCAGAGCGCAGCAGGCCGAATGAAAATGGCAACCCACAGGCTGCCTTTTTCTGTCGTCCGCATTCCAGCAGCGGCACTCGTGCAATCTCGCGTACGCGCAAGCCTTGTCACGCTTTGAATGCTTGTTTTTCCTCAGCGAAGCTGCCTGCCCGATTGCGCGCGCCTTGCTGTGTTGACGGGCTACCGGCAAACATAAAAAACGGAGCCAGAAGGCTCATAAAAAAAGCAACCCGATGGTTGCCTTTTTATCCCTGCCTGCCTGACTGAATCAACTTTACTTACGCAACTTTTTGATCGCAGCGAGCTGGGCGACGGCTTGCGCCAGTTCAATCTGCGCTTGCGCATAGTCGATACTCGCGGCCTTGTCCTTCATGGCTTCTTCGGCGGCACGCATGGCTTCGAGCGCCTTGGCTTCGTCGAGGTCGGCCCCGCGTATCGCGGAGTCGGACAGTATGGTTACCGTGTTGGGCTGGACTTCCAGAATGCCGCCCGACACGTAGACCAGCTCTTCTTCAGCCTGATTCGGCACCTTGATGCGCACCGAGCCCGGTTTGAGCGTGGTCAGCAACGGGGTGTGGCGCGGATAAATGCCGAGCTCGCCGCGCTGGCCGGGGGCAACCACCACTTCGGCAGGGCCGGAGTAAAGCGATTTTTCTGCGCTAACGATGTCAACGTGTATGGTCATGGCCATGGTTTTCCTTTTCAGGGACCAGGATTCAGGATTCAGGATTCAGGAATGGTGCGGCTTCGCCGCGCCTCTTTGCTCCCTGACCCCTGGCCCCTGAATCCTGACCCCTCGCAATTACTGAATCGTCTTCGCTTTTTCGACGGCTTCTTCGATGCCGCCGACCATGTAAAAGGCCTGCTCGGGCAAGTGATCGTATTCACCGTCCACAATCGCCTTGAAACCGGCAATGGTCTCTTTCAGGGTGACGTACTTGCCGGGCGCACCGGTAAACACCTCAGCCACGAAGAAGGGCTGCGACAGGAAGCGCTGGATTTTACGTGCACGCGTTACCGCCAGCTTGTCTTCCGGCGACAGTTCGTCCATACCCAGAATCGCAATGATGTCGCGCAGTTCCTTGTACTTCTGCAGGGTGCCCTGCACCGCGCGGGCGACGCCGTAGTGCTCTTCGCCGACGACCTGCGGATCGAGAATACGCGAGGTCGAGTCGAGCGGGTCCACCGCCGGGTAAATGCCCAGTTCGGCAACCTGGCGCGACAGCACCAGGGTCGCATCGAGGTGAGCGAAGGTGGTCGCGGGCGACGGGTCGGTCAAGTCGTCCGCCGGCACGTAGACGGCCTGGAACGAGGTGATCGAGCCGGTGCGGGTGGAGGTGATGCGCTCCTGCAGGCGGCCCATTTCGTCGGCCAGGGTCGGCTGGTAGCCCACCGCGGACGGCATCCGGCCCAAGAGCGCGGACACTTCGGTACCGGCCAGGGTGTAGCGGTAGATGTTGTCGACGAACAGCAGCACGTCGCGGCCTTCGTCACGGAAGTATTCGGCCATGGTCAGGCCGGTCAGCGCGACGCGCAGACGGTTGCCGGGCGGCTCGTTCATCTGGCCGTAGACCAGCGCGACCTTGTCCAGCACGCCGCCTTCTTTCATCTCGTGATAGAAGTCGTTGCCTTCGCGGGTCCGCTCGCCGACGCCGGCGAACACCGAGAAGCCCGAGTGCGCCACCGCGATGTTGCGGATCAGCTCCATCAGGGTCACGGTCTTGCCCACGCCGGCGCCGCCGAACAGGCCGACCTTGCCGCCCTTGGCGATCGGCATGATCAGGTCGATCACCTTGATGCCGGTTTCCAGAATCTCGACCGTGGTCGCCTGGTCGGCATACGCCGGCGGCTTGCGGTGGATCGGCATGAGCTTGTCGGCATTAACCGGGCCCGCTTCATCAATCGGCGTGCCCAGCACGTTCATGATGCGGCCGAGCGTGGCCTGACCCACCGGAACCATGATCGGGTTGCCGGTTGCGAGGACTTCCATGCCGCGGCGCAGGCCGTCGGTGGAACCCATCGCAATCGCGCGAACCACGCCGTCGCCCAGCTGCTGCTGGACTTCGAGGGTCAGTTCGGGGGTTTGCATTTTCAGCGCTTCGAAGATCCCGGGCATGGCGTCACGTGAAAATTCCACGTCCACCACGGCGCCAATGATCTGAACAATTTTTCCGTTGCTCATGCTTGTTTCCTAAGAGAATTAAATTCTGTGGCTGCTTGATTCATTGCTTTGGGCACGCTCAAACCGCTGCTGCGCCTGCCACAATTTCTGACAGTTCCTTGGTAATTGCAGCCTGCCGGGTCTTGTTGTAAACCAGCTTCAATTCGCCGATGACGTCTTTCGCGTTATCGGACGCGGCTTTCATTGCCACCATGCGTGCCGACTGCTCGCAGGCGATATTTTCCGCCACGCCCTGATACACCAGCGATTCGATGTAGCGCATCAGCATGCCGTCAACCACCGGCTTGGCATCGGGTTCGTAAATATAGTCCCAATGCGTTTTCAGGCTGGCTTCGCCGGCATCTTCCTGCTGCGTCAACGGCAGCAGCTGGGTCAGCGTCGGCTCCTGCTTCATTGTGTTGACGAAGCGGTTGTAGCTGATGTAGAGCGCGTCGATCCTGCCTGCCAGATACGCATCCAGCATGATCTTGACCGGCCCGATCAGCTTGTCCATATGCGGCGTATCACCCAGCCCGGTAAGCTGCGAGGCCACGCTGGCGCCCAGACGCTGCATGAAGCCCAGCCCCTTGTTGCCGATAGGCGTGACATCAATCCCAACCCCAGCGGCTTCCCACTGTTTCATCTGGCCCACCACCATGCGGAAAATGTTGGTGTTCAGTCCCCCGCACAATCCCTTATCGGAAGTGACCACAATCAGGCCAACGCGCTTGATGTTTTCGCGCGCCATCACAAACGGATGTTTATATTCCGTATGGGCGTAGGCCAAGTGGGTCGCCACGCTGGCGATTTTCTCGGCGTACGGGCGCGCGGCTTTCATGCGCTCCTGCGCTTTACGCATTTTGGACGCCGCAACCATTTCCATGGCTTTGGTGATCTTGCGCGTGTTTTCAACGCTCTTGATCTTGGTCCGTATTTCTTTTCCGGCTGCCATCCTTACTCCTTAAACCAGCGGCTGCTAATCAACGCGGTCTATTTAATAGACGCCGGTTTTCTTAAATTCTTCCACCGCGGCGGTGAGCGCCTTTTCATTGGCCTCATCCAGCTTGCCGGTGGTTTCGATGGCATCCATGATGCTGGCGTATTTGGACTTCATGAACGCCATCAGCGCGGATTCAAACGGCAGAATCTTGACAATTTCGACATCGTCCATGTAGCCCTTGTTGACGGCAAACAGGGTCAAGGCCATTTGCGAAACCGACATCGGCGAATACTGCGCCTGCTTCATCAGTTCGGTGACGCGACGACCGCGCTCGAGCTGCTTGCGGGTGGCGTCGTCGAGGTCCGACGCGAACTGGGCGAAGGCCGCGAGTTCGCGGTACTGCGCCAGCGCCAGACGGGTACCGCCGCCCAGGTTTTTGATGACCTTGGTCTGCGCGGCGCCGCCGACGCGCGACACCGACAGGCCGGCGTTGATCGCGGGACGGATGCCGGCGTTGAAGAGGTCGGTTTCGAGGAAGATCTGGCCGTCGGTAATCGAAATCACGTTGGTCGGAACGAAAGCGGACACGTCGCCGGCCTGGGTTTCGATGATCGGCAGCGCGGTCAGCGAGCCGGTCTTGCCCTTGACGGCGCCGTTGGTGATCTTTTCGACGTAGTCTGCGTTGACGCGCGCGGCGCGCTCGAGCAGACGCGAGTGCAGGTAAAACACGTCGCCGGGGTAGGCTTCGCGGCCCGGCGGGCGGCGCAGCAGCAGCGAGACCTGACGGTAGGCCCAGGCCTGCTTGGTCAGATCGTCGTACACGATCAGCGCGTCTTCGCCGATGTCGCGGAAGAATTCGCCCATGGTGCAGCCGGAGTACGGTGCGATGTACTGCATCGCGGCGGCGTCAGCGGCTGTGGCGGCAACGACGATGGTGTGATCCATCGCGCCGTGCTCTTCCAGCTTGCGCACCACGTTGGCCACCGAGGAAGCCTTCTGGCCGATGGCGACGTAGATACATTTAACGCCGGTGCCCTTCTGGTTGATGATGGCGTCGATCGCAACCGCGGTCTTGCCGGTCTGGCGGTCGCCGATGATCAGTTCGCGCTGGCCGCGGCCGACCGGCACCATGGCGTCGATCGACTTCAAGCCGGTCTGCACCGGCTGG
>NCIF01000219.1 GCA_002256785.1 Hydrogenophilales bacterium 17-61-9 | reverse complement strand
GGGCGGCGGCGCTGACCGATGCGGCCGTCTATCACGCGCACCTGCGCGCCGAATATTCTGCGGCATTGTGCCGCAGTTCGCGCGGGTTTTCTGCCGCTCAGGTTGGCGCTGGTAGAAACCAGCGCCGTGCCCAGCATGCGGCAGAGCCTTGCTGCAACCGGATGGGCGGTGACACGCACCGCCAGCGTGGCGCGCCCGCCGGTGAGCAGGGGCGAACAGGCGGCCGCTGCCGGCACGATCCAGGTCACCGGACCGGGCCAGCCGGACTGGATGCGTGCCCGGTTGGCCGGACCCAGCGGGCGGATGAAGGGGACCAGGCGCTTGAAGTGGTCGGAGATCAGAATCATGCCCTTGGCGGCGCTGCGGCCCTTGAGCCGGATCAGCTGCTTCAGCGCGCGCGGATTGCGTGGGTCGCAGCCAAGGCCATAGCAGGACTCGGTGGGGTAAGCGATGAGTCCGCCGCGCTTGAGATGCGCGCGGAGCGCGTCCACCTCACCCCTCACCGCTCACCCCTCACTTTTTCCGATCAAGCGCGCGCCAGCCGATGTCGCGGCGATATTGCATGCCGTCGAAGTGGATGGTGGCGATGGCCTCGTAGGCGCGGGCTTGCGCCATGCGCACGCTGTCGCCCAGCGCGGCGACGGCCAGCACGCGGCCGCCGCTCACCACGGTCTGGCCATCCTGCGCGGTGGTGCCGGCGTGGAAAACGTGCAAATCGTCGGCTGCAGCCGGCAGCGCACTGATCACCGCGCCCTTTTGCGGCGCATCGGGGTAGCCTTTTGCCGCCAGCACCACGGCCAGCGCCGTGCGGCGGTCCCATTCGGCCTCGACCTGGTCGAGCGTGCCGTCGATGGCAGCGTCCATCAGGGTGACCAGATCGGTTTTCAGCCGCAGCATGATCGGCTGGGTTTCCGGGTCGCCCATGCGGCAGTTGAATTCCAGCACCTTGGGCGCGCCATCTGCGCCGACCATGATGCCGGCGTACAGAAAGCCGGTGTAGCGGATGCCGTCCGCCGCCATGCCCTCGACGGTGGGGTGGATCACTTCGCGCATGATGCGCGCGTGCAGCTCGGGCGTGACCACGGGCGCCGGCGAGTAGGCGCCCATGCCGCCGGTGTTGGGGCCGCTGTCGCCGTCACCCAGGCGCTTGTGGTCCTGGGAAGACGCCAGCGCCAGCACGTGCGCGCCGTCGACCATGACGATGAAGCTGGCTTCCTCGCCCGTCAGGCATTCCTCGATCACCACGCGGTGCCCGGCTTCGCCCATGCTGTTGCCGGCGAGCATGGCGTCGACGGCGGCGTGCGCTTCATCGGCACTCAACGCAACGACCACGCCCTTGCCTGCCGCCAGGCCATCGGCCTTGACCACGATGGGCGCGCCCTGCGCATCGATGTAGGCATGCGCGGAGGCCGCGTCGGTGAAGGTGCCGAAGGCCGCAGTCGGAATGCCGTGGCGCGCCATGAACTGCTTGGCGAAATCCTTCGAGCTTTCAAGCTGCGCTGCGGCCTGGGTCGGGCCGAAAATCCGCAACCCGGCGGCGCGAAAAGCATCGACCACCCCTGCGGCCAGCGGCGCTTCCGGCCCGACTACGGTAAATGCGATGTCGCTGTCGCTGCGCGCAAATTCGAGCAGCTCGGGAATGGTGGTGAACGGCACATTGACGAGACCGTCTTCGAGCGCGGTACCGCCGTTGCCGGGCGCGACGAATACGAGGGAAACACGGTCGGATTGTGCGAGTTTCCACGCCAGTGCGTGTTCGCGTCCGCCGGAGCCGATGACGAGGATTTTCATATAAGTGGTGAGCGGTGAGGGGTAAGCGGTGAGCGGTGGGTGGAGTGGCGTGTTTTTTCCGTTCACTGCTCACCGTTCACCGCTTACCAAAAATCAATGCCGGAAATGCCGCGTCCCGGTGAACACCATCGCGATGCCGTGCTCGTTGGCTGCGGCGATGACTTCGTCGTCACGCATCGAGCCACCGGGCTGGATCACCGCCTTGATGCCGGCTGCGGCCGCTTGGTCGATGCCGTCGCGGAAGGGGAAAAAGGCATCCGACGCCATGACCGA
>NCIF01000062.1 GCA_002256785.1 Hydrogenophilales bacterium 17-61-9 | reverse complement strand
CTTGATCAGCGCCTGGTGCAGGTTGGCATCGCCCTGGATGACGTTGACGAAGTCGTACACCACGCGGCGCTCGCAGCCCATGATGAGGTCGAGGTTCCTCAAGCCGACGTCGAAGTCGATCACGGCGGTTTTGAATCCGCGTAGCGCAAGGCCGCTGGCGATCGAGGCGCTGGTGGTGGTTTTGCCGACGCCGCCCTTGCCTGAGGTGATGGTGATGATGGTGGCCACGGAGCTTCCTTTTTCGGGTGGGGATTAGAGGGGTTCGATGACGATCTGGCTGGCGTCGGCCAGACGGATTTGCGCCGGTTTTTTCGCCACGGCGGCATCCAGCGCCGTATCGAAGGTGCGATACACGCCCGCGATCGAGATCAGCTCGGCTTCGAGGTGCGTGGTAAAAATCCGTGCCGAGGTGTCGCCACGGGCGCCCGCGAGCGCCCGCCCCTTGAGCGGCGCATACACGTGGATGCTGCCGTCGGCGATGATTTCCGCGCCGGGATTGACCGCTGCCAGCACCACGATGTCGCCGCCCGCCGCATAGACCCGCTGGCCCGAGCGCAGCGGCTTGTCGATGATGCGGGTGGGGACAGCGGCGGATGCCGCGGGCGCCTCAACAGGCGCAACGTCAGGTTCCGCTTCGGCTGCGGCGACAGCCGGCGCAGGCGCGGCGGCATTTAACACCAGCAGTCCCGCCCGGGCGGCGGCGGCGGCCAGTTCGTCCGATGCGTTCTGCACCGCGAATGGATTCAGTCCGCGGCTTTTCAGTTCCAGCGCCAGCCAGGCCCAGTCGGGCGCGGCGGCGTCGGCCGGCAGGCGACCGCACTCGAACACCGCCGCGTCGCCGCCGAAAAAGTCCGGCGTCGCGGCAAACAGGGTGCTGATGTGGGCGGCCAGCGCAGCATGCTCGACGCTATTGAGGATGACTTGTATCCCGGCGAGCCGTGTGGTTTTAAGTTCCAGCGCGGGTGCGGGGCGGGACTCACGTCGGGGCGGCATGGGGGGAAGGGGGATGGAAATTCACGAAACGGAGAATCGAAAGCAACACCGGGAGTCTAGCCGTCCCTGCAACAAGGGGCAACCGCGCGCTGCTTCAATGGCGTGTTCAGGCAACTTCTTTTGCCGGAATCTTAAGGCGCGCTTAAGAATCGGCAGGCAGGATGCACTCGCCCGCTGGTTTGATTGGCGGTCTTGCGCCGCAACCTGTAATCTGGAAACGTATTATCTCAACCGGACTTGCCTGCCCCGATGGCGCCAAATCGACTGATCCGCTATTTGATGCTCTGGAGCGTCATCGTCTTGCAGACGATGACGCCGTTTATCCATGCCCATGCGGGTGCAGTTCAAATTAGTCACGCCAGCTTGATTCACGCGCATATCGGTGCGCATGCCGAGTCTGCCTACCATGCGCTTGCGGCAAGCGAACGCGGCGCTGAAATCGAAGTGGCCCCCGGCATGCCAAGCCGTTTTGACGCGCAGGGCGCATCCGCCGAAGCCCCTGCGGACTCGCCCGCGATCTTGACGCGCATCGATACGTCCTCGCCGGTTACGGGGCTGCCAGCACCGCCGCCGTTGCATCTTGTCTCTTCTGACCACACGCTCCCCCTCGCTTTAGCGCCCCCGTCCGCCTGACCGTCCATTGCGGCGCGTTGCCTGGTTACGCGTTTGCCTGCTGTTTTATCGCTTTTGGAGATCGAGCATGGTTGCTGGTTTTATTGCCTCACGCATTGTTGTATTGGCGCTGTTTTGCACCGTTCCCGCTGTTGCGGCTGACGTCATTCCCTTAACCGCCGCGCAGAAGAAAAATCTGGGCGTGACCACCGTCGCTGCTGTCCCGCAAAGCGTCAGCCTGGCGCTGACGTATCCGGCGCGGGTTAGCTTGCCGCCGGCCAGCGTGCGCATCGCCGCCGCGGCGGGCGATGCCCTGGTTACCCGCATTCATGTGCAAGCGGGCGATACGGTCAAGCGGGGTACGGCGCTGGTTACGCTGTCGATGCCCGGTCTTGCCGACGCGCAGAATGCATTGACGCAGGCGCGCCTGAAATCGAATCTGGCCGCGGGCATTGCGGCACGCGATGCAAAACTCTTTGCCGAAGGCCTGATCGCCGAGTCGCGCGTGCGTGCCGCGCAGTCCGAGGCGCAGTCGGCGCGTGCGAGCCTGTCGGCCGCGCAAACCGCGCTTTCGATGATGGGTGGCGGCCGGGTGTCCGGAAGTTCGGTCACGTTAACAGCGCCGATTGCGGGCGTGGTGATTGAAAGTGGCGCCGAACCCGGCCAGCGGGTGGACGCCGGGATGACGCTGGTGAAAGTGGCGGATCTGACGCAGCTGGCCCTGGAGATTCCGCTTAGCACCACCCAGGCCCTGCAGGTCGCGGTCGGACAGGCGGTCAAGGTTTCCGGCAGCGCTGCCAGCGGTCGCGTCAGCGCTTTGTTGCCGCAACTTGACGCGTCGCAAAGTGTGTTGGCACGCGCCAGCCTGGCGGACCCGCAAAAGTTGCTGCGTCCCGGCCAGTCGGTTCAGGTCGCGCTTGCGGGCGCGCAAACGGCCGATCATCTGGTCATTCCCGCCGCCGCGCTGGTGTGGAAAGTGGATATGCCCTATGCGTTCGTCGAAACCCCGCAAGGCTTTTTGCCCACCGGGGTCAAGGTGATTCGCCGCAACGCAAACCAGGCGGAGATCATGGGTCTGGCCGCGGGCAGCCGGGTTGCCGTAATGGGTGTGGCGGCGCTTAAAGCGCAGTGGTTGGGGGAATAACATGTTGAATACCCTGATCGAATTCGCGCTGGCGCGGCGCTGGCTCGTGCTCGTGTTGGCGCTTGTGCTGGCGGGGCTGGGCGTACGCGCGTACCAGTTGATTCCGATCGATGCTTTCCCCGATGTCTCGACCACACAGGTCAAGCTGATCCTGAAAGCGCCGGGCATGACCCCGCAAGAGGTGGAGGCGCGCATCACGCAGCCCGTCGAAACCGAACTGCTGGGCATTCCGGACCAGACCATACTGCGCAGCCTGTCGAAGAATGCACTGGTGGATATCACCATCGACTTTAAGGAAGGCACCGACATCTACTGGGCGCGGCAGCAGGTGGCCGAGCGTTTTGCCAATGTCAAGGGCGACTTGCCCGACAACGTGTCGGGCGGACTGGCGCCGATTTCGACACCGCTGTCCGAACTCTTCATGTTCACCATCGAGGGACCGCTGTCGCTGGCGGAAAAACGCATCCTGCTCGACTGGACCATACGGCCGCAGTTGCGCGCGATTCCCGGTGTGGCTGATGTCAATTCGCTCGGTGGCAACGTTGCCACCTTTGCGGTGAGTCCCGACCCCGCCGCGCTGGGCGCACGCGGCGTGACCTTGAACGAGTTGCGCACGGCGCTGGAAACCAACACCCGCGATGAGGGCGCCGGGCGTGTCAACGAAGGCGAGGAAACCTGGGTGGTGCGCGTCAATGGCGGCATCGCCGCGCTGGACGATTTGCGCCACATCGGCATCAAGCCGGTTGCCGGCGTGGTCGTCACCGTCGGCGATGTGGCGCGCGTGGAAATGGGCGAGCTGGCGCGCTACGGCGCGGTGACGCAAGACGGTAAAGGCGAGGCGGTGCAAGGCCTGGTGCTCGGACTGCGGGGCGTCAACGCGGGCGAACTGATCAAGAACGTCAAGATCAAACTCGCCGAAATCCAGACCACCCTGCCCAAAGGCGTGACGATCTCGACGTTTTACGACCGCGCTGAACTGGTGGATCGTGCTGTCGGAACGGTGAGCACAGCGCTGCTCGAGGCCGCGGTGCTGGTGGCCATCCTGCTGATTCTGTTCCTCGGCAATCTGCGTGCCGCGATTGTGGTGGCATTGATTCTGCCGCTGTCGGTGCTGGCGACTTTTGTGTTGATGCGGCAGTTCGGCTTGTCGGCCAATTTGATGAGTCTGGGCGGCCTGGCCATCGCGATCGGCTTGCTGGTCGATGCCGCAGTGGTGGTGGTGGAAAACGTTGTCGCGCATCTGGCGCACGATCCGGAAAACACCGAAGAGACGCCGTTACAACGCGTGCTGTGGGCAACGCAGGAGGTCGCCAGCCCGGTGACCGCAGGCATTGCCATCATTGCCATTGTTTTCCTGCCGCTGCTGACGCTGGAAGGGCTGGAAGGCAAGCTGTTCACGCCGGTTGCGTTGACCATTGTGTTCGCGCTGGCGGCCTCCCTGCTGCTGGCGCTCACCGTGATTCCGGTGCTGGCCTCGATGTTGCTGAAGCAGGGTTCGCATACGGATCCATGGCTGCTGCGCAAGGCCCGGAATCTCTACACGCCCCTGCTCGACCGCGCACTGGTGCGTCCGAAAACCGTTTACGCGACAGCTGGCATCCTGATGCTGGCAGCGGTTGGCGTGACGCCGCTGATCGGCAAAACCTTCATGCCGACGATGGACGAAGGCGACATTCTGGTGCAGCTTGAAAAGCTGCCTTCGATCAGCCTGGAGGAATCGGTGGCGCAGGATTTGCGGGTGCAGGCAGCGTTGCTGAAGCACGTACCGGAAATCCGCCGCATCGTCGGTCGCGCCGGCGCCGACGAGTTGGGGCTCGACCCGATGAGCCTCAACGATACCGACACGTTTCTGGTATTGAAGCCGCATTCCGAATGGCGTCGCCAGGACAAGGCCTGGTTGACCGACGAAATCCGCACGATTCTCGACGGCTTTCCCGGCATCGCCTACAACTTCACGCAGCCGATCGACATGCGGGTGGGGGAAATGCTCACCGGCTCGCGCGGCGACGTGGCGATCAAGATTTTTGGCCCCGATCTCGACACGCTCAACCAATTGGCCGGCGATATTTCAAGGGTGGTCGAAGGCATTCCGGGCGCATCCGATGTCTACACCCAGCAGAACGATGGCGTGCAATATTTGCAGGCGGAAATCGATCGCGATGCTGCGGGACGCTTTGGGGTGAGCGCGGACGAAATCGCCGGGCTGCTGAGAACGCAGCTTGAAGGCGAAGTCATCGGCATGATCCAGCATGAAGGCCGACGGATCCCGCTGCAATTGCGCGGACCGCAGGGTTTGCGCGAATCGCCCGGCGCCTTGCAGGCGATCCGTCTGACGCTGGCGGATGGTCGTGAAATCAGCCTCGACCAGGTTGCGACACTGAAGCGCACCACCGGTCCGGTGGCCGTGAAGCGTGAAAATGCCGCGCGCTTTACCGTGGTGCAAAGCAACGTCGCCGGGCGTGATCTGGTCGGTTTCGTCGAAGCGGCGAAAAGCGCGGTAGCGACACAAGTCAAGTTGCCCGCCGGATACAGCATCGCGTGGGGGGGGCAGTTCGAAAATCAGCAGCGTGCTGCGCAACGACTGTTAATCGTGGTGCCTGTCGCATTGCTGCTGATTGGCTTCCTGTTGTACGTCACCTTCGGTGAAGTGCGTCAGGCGTTGCTGGTGATGATGAACGTGCCGCTGGCGCTGATCGGCGGTATTTTTGCGCTGGCGCTGTCGGGTGAGTATTTGTCGGTGCCCGCCTCGGTCGGTTTCATCGCGCTATTGGGCATCGCGGTGCTGAATGGCGTCGTGCTGGTCAGCCATTTCAACCAGCTGCGCGCGCAGGGATTGACGGGCGATGCCGTTGTTCGCGATGGCGCACTGCGCCGTCTGCGCCCGGTACTGATGACCGCCAGCATTGCCGCTTTCGGCCTGGCGCCGTTGCTGTTCGCGACCGGCCCCGGCTCTGAAATCCAGAAGCCGCTCGCCATCGTCGTCATCGGCGGTCTGGTCAGCGCCACCTTGCTGACGCTGGTGATGCTGCCGCTTCTTTATCGCCAATTCATCCTGAAAGGAGCACGCGCATGAATGCCGTGCATACAGCGGGCCTTGCGCTCGCATTGATGTTCACCCTTTCCGCTCGCGCGGGGTATTTGCCCGACCCCGCTGCCGCCGAAGCCGCGTTGTGGGCGTCCCCCGCCGTTGCGCAGGCACGCGGTGAGTTTGCCGCGCAAACCCTGCGGGGCGAAGGCCTGCAGCGCGGGCGCGAAGAATGGACGGTAGGCGGCGATCTCGCGCAGCGCAGGATTCAATCCACGCCGCGCGATCACCAGGCCGAATGGGGGTTGATGGTGTCGCGTCCGGTGCGACTGCCGGCGCGTGCGGCGGCCGATCGCGCGCTGGCCGGCGCGCTCAACGCGCATGCCGAAGCCAGCCTCGGTGAAGCCCTGCACGAAAGCGGACGGCAATTGCTGGACCTGTGGTTTGGCTGGCTGAATGCATTCAGCCAGTTGCATCTATGGCAATCGCAACTGGCGCTGGCTGAGCAGCAACTCGGCAACGTGAATGCGCGGATTCGATTAGGCGAATCACCCCGCTCCGAGCGCGTCAACGCCGAAGCCGCGCTGGCGCAAATGCGCCTGCAGCAGCAGCAGGCGGCCGCGCGTGAGCAGCAGGCACGCAACCGGTTGCGCGCCGGGTTTCCGGAATTGCCGGTCGTGGCGGACACGAACCTCCCCCCGCCCGAGCGGCCGGCCGGTACGGCAGACGATTACGTCAATGCCGTCTTCGAGCATAACCATGAACTCGTCCG
This sequence comes from Hydrogenophilales bacterium 17-61-9, assembly GCA_002256785.1. GTDB lineage: Bacteria > Pseudomonadota > Gammaproteobacteria > Burkholderiales > Thiobacillaceae > Thiobacillus. Next base: position 5,839 of record NCIF01000062.1, on the reverse strand, counting down.
CGCGCGCCGCCAGGCCGAGGTGCTGCAGGCAGAAGCGAGACAACTGGCCAAACGTCGCAGCGTCGAACCCCAGGTCGGCATGTTTTACAAAAACGAAGCGGGCGGCAACGAGCATTTGCTGGGCCTGAACGTAGGGCTGACGCTACCGGGTGCGGCCCGGCGCACCGATCAGCAGGCCGCCGCGCAACTGAGCGCCGCCGCGCAACAGGCCGCCATCCGCCTGGAGCAGCGCTTGCGTGTGGAGGCGCGCGCGGATTTTGAAACGGCAATTGCGCAGACCGCAAACTGGCAGCAGGCCGAGCGTGCCGCCCAGGCGCAGACAGAAGCAGCCCGGCTGGCCGCCCTCGCCTACGGTTTGGGGGAAGGCAGCCTGGACCAGGTGCTGATCAATCGCCGGCTGGCGCTGGAAAGCCAGTTGATGGCGCGGCGGGCGCAACTCGATGCGCTTGCCGCACACGCCCGGCTGAAGCTGGATTCGCACCAGTTGTGGCCGCTGGACGTCGATGCCGATAGCGCGCACGCCCACCCGTGAAGCCGGAAAAAACCAGGGCGCTACACGCCGCTGAAGGCCTCATGGGCGCTTCGTCAATGCTCACTTTATTTTGGATTGGAAACATGGCAAAAACTTTCACAGTGGTCTCCACGCTGCAACGGATCGGGGGCGCCTTGCGCGCGCACGGGTTTGCGTTCATCGCACTCATGCTGCTCCCGCTTCTGGCGACAAGCGTATTCGCCCATGGGGTCGCGGAAGACGACAAGCTCTTTATCGAGCAAGCCAGCGGCATGCAGCTGATCCCGTTCATCTATCTGGGCGCCAAGCACATGGTCACGGGGTATGACCACCTGCTGTTTTTGTTCGGCGTGATTTTCTTCCTGTACCGCATGCGCGAGGTTGGGCTCTACGTCACGCTGTTTGCTGTCGGCCATAGCGCGACGCTGCTGTACGGCGTGCTCAGCGGAACGCACGTCAACCCCTATATCGTTGACGCCATCATCGGCCTCTCGGTCGTGTACAAGGCGCTCGATAATCTGGGGGCGTTCAAGCGGGTGCTGGGCTTCCAGCCCAATACCCAGGCCGCAGTTTTGATCTTCGGGTTTTTCCATGGGTTCGGCCTCGCCACCAAACTGCAGGAGTTCACGCTGTCGCAGGAGGGCTTGGTGCCCAACATCCTCGCCTTCAATGTCGGGGTCGAGCTTGGACAGTTGCTCGCGCTTGCGGTCATGCTCATTGCCATGGGTTTTTGGCGGCGATCCGGCACCTTTTGGCGTCAGGCGTTCGCGGCCAATGCCGTGTTGATGGCTGCGGGATTCGTCCTGATGGGCCATCAAATAACCCGCTATTTCACCGTTTGATTTGAGGATACAGAGATGAACCCACACAATACGCACCCGCTTCCGGAGCTGTCCCAGCTGATCAAGGCGACCGGCGTGGCCCTGGTCGCTGCCGCTGCCATACTGATAACCATCGTGTTGCCGGCCGAGCATGGCATCGACCCGACCGGGATGGGAAGGGCGCTGGGACTGACCACGCTAAGCGCCCCTGAGACCGGGGCGGCGGCGGCACTGATTGCGGATGCTTCGGCTGCGGTGCAGGCTGCGGCCCCACCCGCGGCGCAAGTCGCCGCGGCAACCGTGACGACCAGCGAGGTGCCTTTCCGCAGCGACGAAATGGTGCTGACCCTGCAACCCGGCGAGGGCGATGAAATCAAGGCCACCATGCGACAGGGCGAGCAGTTCGTTTTCGTCTGGACAGCCGAAGGCGGCAAGGTCAATTTCGACATGCATGGCGAGCGGCCGAATGCAGGTGCCGAATTCACCAGCTACTGGAAAGACACGCAGCAAACGCGTGCCCAGGGGACATTTGTCGCGCCGTTTGACGGCACGCACGGCTGGTTTTGGCGTAATCGCGGAGACCAGCCCGTGCGCGTCAAAGTCAAGGTGAGCGGTTTTTACGAGACGCTTCAGCTGGCTAAGTGAGCACAACCAGGCGGAGGGGGCGTCGCCGGATGCGGGCAGGCGCGCACGCTGATCCGTAAACGCTGGATCAGGGTGTAGCTGGCGTTGGCTTGGGTACGGCGGTTGGGGGGTGCGTGGCGCGGGTCATCAGCCGGGCCTCTTCCTGCATTTCAACGATCTGCTCAGGCTTTAACTGCCACACCAGGCCGTCACGCGCCTTGTGCCGCGGCCAGGTTGAACCATAGATAGGTGCCGCCTTGTTGATGGCGGTGCCGGCGCCGTAGCGATAGCGCTCGCCGAGGCTGTACTGGGCCTTAGCGTAGCCGCGCTTTGCCGGCATTTTGATCCAGCGCAAACCAGGTCGCAACGCCGACCAGCGCGCCCACGGCAGTCAACAGCAATAAGGGCTTGAATGGATTGGCCGTCCAGAAGCGCTGGCGGCATAGGCGGCAGCGCCGTGGCGTGCTGAACAGCAGATGCAGTACGCCGTCATGGGCGTGAATTCGGCGCTTCGAACCTGATCGCTACCACAATGTGGACAGACCGGCGGCATCAAGTCTTAGCGAGATTGCGCCGCCATGAAATCGACCGCAGCCTTGACGTCCGCATCTGCCAGGGCGGGGTTGCCTCCCTTCGCCGGCATCGCGCCTTTGCCCCGCAAGGCCGTGTTGTAAAGCGTGTCGATACCCTGTGCCAGCCGGGTTGCCCAGGCTGCGGAATCATTCAGTTTGGGCGCACCTGCGACGCCCTTGTCGTGACAGACGGCGCATGACTGGCGATAGATTTGCTGGCCGTGCGCCAGGTCTGGCTTGGGCGCGGCAGGCGTTGCTTCGACAGCAGGGGCGGCCGGGCTGACGGGATGGGCTGGAACAGGTTTGGCGGCGATGGGCGGCGAGGACGGGGCGGAAACTGCGGGCGCCGCGACCGTTTCGGCAGCCACAGGCCCGGTGATCTGAGCCGGAACCGGTTCAACGGGGCCCGATTTCAGCGGCGCCTGTTCGGCTTGCTGCGGGACTTCCGGGGCGGCGGGGGAGACCGCGGCCTCCTCGGCTTTGCCGCAGCCTAGCAGCGAGACCGTTGCAAACATGACCCCGAAAATGCGGCCCTTCATTGTGTATTTCTCCCGTTGCGTGAGTGAACCGGTCTGGGTAACAGCGGGGTTACAGCTTGCCGCCCGCTTCGGCAAACAAATAGCCTACAGCATTGGCCAGATCGGCATCGGGCAAGTCGGCATTGCCACCCTTTGCCGGCATGCCGCCTATGCCCTTGAGGGCATTGTCATACAAGCCGGCGTAGCCCTGGCTCATGCGTGCCGACCAAGCCGCCTTGTCCCCAGCCTTGGGCGCGCCGGCAACGCCGGTTGCGTGACAGACTGCGCAATTGGCGTCATAGACTGCTTTGCCCTTGGCTGGATCCGGTTTTGCCGAAACGGTTGCCGCTGCAGGGGCAGCCGCTTCCGGCGCCTTGAAATTGGCGCCTGCGGAGTTGGCCATGTATGCCACCGCGCGTGCCACTTCGATATCGGACAGATCGCCGTCGCCGCCGCGTGCGGGCATCTGGCGGATGCCTTCGATGGCGTGCTTGATCAGGGTGTCGTAGCCCTGGCCGAGCCGGCCCGTCCAGTCGCCCTTGTTGTCGAACCTGGGGGCGCCCAGCGCGCCAGGCGTATGGCATGAGGCGCACACGGCATCGTAGACTTCCTGGCCGGATTTCTCGACCTTGGGCGCGCTGGCATCGAGCGCTGCCAGCTGGGCAACCGGTTTGATGCGCGCGAGGGTCGCCTTTTGGGCGGCCTCGCTCGTCGCGTCGGGCTGCTGATCCTGCTGAATGCCAAGCACCAGTTGCACGATCAGAAAAATTGCCAGCAGGGGCGCGAACAGCCCGGCGACAACAGAAATAATGACTTCTTGCGGAGTGGCTTGAGTCATCTTGGCGTTCGAGTCGGCCATGTGTAATTATCCTTGGGAGGGAGGCATAAAAACCACGGATTATAAGGAAAGCGGGCCCGACAGGAAAGGGCGATGCGTCCCCCGTGGATAGACGCCATGCGGTAAACCGGCTATGCTTGGCGGCTCATAGCGCCCGTAGCTCAGCTGGATAGAGTACTGCCCTCCGAAGGCAGGGGTCGCGCGTTCGAATCGCGCCGGACGCACCAAATTCAAATCAAATCGGTTTCAGTCCCTTGTTCCGCCGGGGTTTATTCTTCGCGTTGCGGGTTTAAACTCGGGGCAGCGTTCATTTCGAGTGTTTCAGCCATGGCTACCCCTACCCCGACCGACATCAAGCTTCACCAGGCTTCGCGCAAGCTGGAAATCGCTTTCAACGACGGCGCGCATTTCGAGTTGCCGTTCGAATTGCTGCGCGTTTATTCCCCCTCCGCCGAAGTGCGCGGCCATGGCCCCGGGCAGGAAACGCTGCAGGTCGGAAAACGCGAAATCCTGATCAATGCCGCCGAACCGGTTGGTTTGTACGGCATCAATTTCGTTTTTTCGGACGGCCATGACACCGGAATTTATTCCTGGGAATACCTGCACGATCTCGGAGTGAATCAGACTGCGCTGTGGGACGAATACCTCAAGCGCATGGAGGCCGCCGGCGCGTCGCGCGAACCGGGCATCTCGAAAATGTTTGAGCAACGCCCCAAGGGTAAATAGCCTGCCATGACGGCGTGTACAGCAACGATACGCGCGCCTTCCGGGGCGCGTGTTGTTTTGGTCAGTCCCTACGAGTTGGGACGGCAGCCGTTCAATCTGGCGCAACCCGCGGCATGGTTCGCGCGTGCCGGCATCCCGGCGGCCTGTCTCGACCTGTCGCAGCAGAAGCTGGACCCGGCTGTTTTTAAAGACGCCGAATACGTGGCGATTTATCTCGGCATGCATACCGCGACGCGGATTGCCGCCGCCGCGCTGCCGAAAATCCGCGAACGCGCGCCGCGCGCGCGCATCGCCGCGTTTGGCCTGTATGCGCCGGTCAACGCGGCCTGGCTGAAAAGCCTGGGCGTGGAAGCGATCTTCGGCGGCGAGTCCGAACCCGATCTGCTGGCCTGGGTGCAAACCGGCGAGTCGCCGGCCGACACCGTGGTGCGGCGCGACAGGATCGAATTCCTGCTGCCCGATCGTCGCGGCCTGCCCGAACTGCAACGCTATGCGAAGCTGATTCTGGCCGACGGCACGCAGAAGATCACCGGCTTTGCCGAAGCCACGCGCGGCTGCAAGCACCTGTGCCGCCACTGCCCGGTGGTGCCGGTATACGAAGGAAAATTCCGCGCGGTGCCGGTGGACATCGTGCTGGCCGACATCGCGCAGCAAGTTGCCGTTGGCGCTGCGCACATCAGCTTCGGCGACCCCGATTTTCTCAATGGCCCGACCCATGCGCTGAAAGTGGCCGAGGCGCTGCATGCGCGTTTCCCCGACCTCAGCTGGGATGCGACGATCAAGATCGAGCACCTGCTCGACCACGCCGCGCTGCTGCCGCGCCTGAAAGCCTGCGGTCTGCTGTTCATCGTTGCCGCGGTCGAATCGATCGACGACGCGATTCTCGACCGCCTCGCCAAGGGCCATACCCGGGCCGGTTTCGAAGACGCGTTGGCGCTTGTGCGCACACTCGATATTGCGCTTGCGCCGACCTTCGTGCCGTTTACGCCGTGGACCACGCTCACAGGCTATCGCGACCTGCTGGCCGCCCTGCTCAGGCTGAAGCTGGTCGAAGCGGTGCCGCCGATCCAGCTGGCGATCCGCCTGCTGGTGCCGCAAGGCTCTTATCTGCTGCATCTGCCGGATTTTGCCGCGCAGGTGGGCGCCTTCGACGACGCCATGCTGGGCTACCCCTGGCAGGCCGGCGACCCGCGTGTCGACGCCCTGCAGGCCGCGATCATGGCCTGGGC
>NCIF01000061.1 GCA_002256785.1 Hydrogenophilales bacterium 17-61-9 | reverse complement strand
CACGACGCGCCCGGTCTCGCGACGGCCTTCGCGGTTGCAGCGGCCTGCTGCCTGGGCAATTGAGTCTAGTCCGGCGAGCGCACGGTAGACGACGGGGAAGTCCACGTCCACGCCGGCTTCGACCAGTTGCGTACTGACGACGCGTGTTGGCACGCTGTCTTTAAGCCGCGATTTGATGCTTGCAATGAGTTGCGAACGGTGTGCACCGCACATCAGCGCGGACAGATGCAGCGTGTCTTGCGGCATCTGTTCCCACAGTGCGCGGGCATCCTTACGGGTGTTGACGATGGCGAGCACTGAGTCGTGGGCGGCCAGTTCCGGCGCGAGGCTTGGCCAGTCGGTTGGCGTGTGCCAATCGGCGGGCAGGCGCACGTCTACCCGTTCCAGCGCCCGGTAAAGCGCGTCGGGGTCGCTGACGATTTCACGCACGTTGTCGAGGCCGCGCAGGTTCTGGCGGGCGTCGAAATATTCACGGGTAGACAGTGCCGGTTGGGTGGCGGTGGACAGCACCACGGAGACGCCGTAATGGCGGCTCAAAAGATTGAGCACGTCGAGGATAGGCTGCATGAATTCCGGCGGCAGGAGTTGCGCTTCGTCGAGGATGACGACAGAGTCGACCAGGTTGTGCAGCTTGCGGCAGCGCGAGGTGCGCGCGGCGAACAGCGATTCGAAGAACTGCACATTGGTGGTGACGACGATGGGCGCGTCCCAGTTCTCGCAGGCCAGGCGGCTGGCGCTGTTTTCTTTGCCGGGCTCGGATTCGGCGTTGCTATGGTGCTCGATAACCGCTTCACCAAATATGTTGCGGAAGATGTCTGCTGTCTGTTCGATGATGCTGGTGTAGGGGATGACGTGAATCACCCGGCGCTTGCCGTGTGCGCTGGCGTGTTCCAGCGCGAAGGCCATTGAGGAAAGTGTCTTGCCACCGCCGGTCGGGACAGTGAGCGAGAACAGGCCGGGTTTTAATTGTGCTCCCGCGCGGCACTCGGCAAGAATGCATGCGCGCAAGGTATTGACCGGTGTGAGCTGAGCCTTGGCAGCCAGTTCGGTCATGTGGGCGTCGAACAGTGGCGCAAGTTCTGCCAGTTTTGGCCAGGTATTGCGCTGCGCGAACTTGTCAGGATTCATGTAGCGTTCGGTGTCGAGAAAGTCCGCATCGACCAGCGCCGAAAACAGCATCCGAACCCATAGCGCAAAGCCATCCTTGCCGCCCGGAATGGTGCGTAAATCCGGCTTGAAGTCGCCCGCGTTGAGTAGTTCTGCAGGCGGGTTTTCGGCCAGCGCTTCATTGAGTTCGTCGCGGCTGGCAAGTAAATCCAGGCGCGCGTCCAGTCCGCCGAACCAGTCCGCCAACCCGGCATGGTGCCCGGCGATCAAATACGCCAGTACCCGCCCGGCAGCACCGAAGCCCGCTTTTTCGAAATGTTCGCAGGCCAGCAACGCACCCGCTGTCGAGTGTGGGGCCTTGCCAGATTCGCCCTTGATGTGCGCGTCAGCCTCAAAGCCGCTGACCAACCGAATGTATTTCTGAAAGCGCGGGCGGTATTTACCCAGATCATGCCAACGCCCGGCGAGCCGCGCCCAATCGGAGCCGAAATGCTTCGCGAAGTCCGCCGCCAGTTCACCGACTTCGTGCAAGTGCTCGGCCAGTGCGTGCGGTTCGCGCCAGTTGCCGTCGTCTCCCTGGGCGGCGTGTGCGATGGGGATGGGTTTTTCCATGTGGGTCATGCTACTCGTCCCCAGGCTCAGAATCTGAGCCCGTTCCTTCCCCGCACCGGTACTGGCTTGCCGCCGTTTCGAGCAGATTTCTGACGGCTTCACACAGTTCCACTGGCTCGGCAACTTCGACATCCGGCCCGTACTTGAGGATGTCCATAAGCAGCTCCCGCTCATCCGAATACGGCAGGCGCAATTCGTAGCGGCCGTCTTCAAGCCAACCGCTTTTTTGTTCGGGATGCCAGGTTTCCTCGGCGACCCAGCGTGCCCGCTGGGCGGTGAAGCGCAGCACGGCGGTGGCGTGGGGGCGGCCGGCGAAGATGCCGTAGGCGCTGGCGAGTTCGCGGTTCAGGGTGGATTCGGCGACGGCTTTGGCGGGCTTGGTCAGCGGTTCGACGGTGCGGATGCATTCGACGGCGAAGATGCGCAGGCCTTTTTTGTCGTGGCACCAGGCGTCGAGGTACCAGTTGTCCCGATAGTGAACGAGGCGCTGGGGGGAGATTTCGCGCTGGCTGGTTTGGTCGCGTTCGCGGTTGTAGTAGTCGATCCGGAGCCGGTGGCGTTGCAGGACGGCGTGGGCGACGGCCTGGAAGTGGCGCGGGTTTTTGTGCCGGGAGGCGATGCTGAGCAGGCGGATGCGCTGGGCGGCTTCGCCTGCGCCGAGGTGGTTGCTTTGCAGCAGCTTGTCGATGCGGGTTTGCAGCGGGCGCAGGTGGTCGTCGAGCAGGCCGGGTTCCAGGTGGGTCAGCAGGTGTTTCAGGGTGACCAGGGCGAGCAGTTCCGCTGGGGTGAACCACAGGCCGGGCAGGGGGTGGCGGCCGTCGGCGGTATCGTAGCGGTAGCCGCCGCGGTCGCGGTCGTTGACGATGGGCGCACCGAGTTTGTCGCGCAGGTCGGCGATCAGGCGGGTGAGGGTTGAACGCGAAAAGCCGTGCTCGCCGATGAGCGCGGCGCGGGAAAGGCCGGTGCGCCGCCCGTCAAGCAGGCGGTGCAGGCGATAGAGTTCGTCGAGTTTGCTCAAGTGGGCCGGTTCGCATGTTGACTCATTGTTCTTGCCGGTTGTGCTGCTTGCGGGATCGAGTGTGCGTTATGCGAAGGGCGCTTGCAAGTCTATGGCTTGCTGGAAGGGGGCCGACGATGCGCATTTCGGCGGGTGCGAGTCAGGGAGTCGTTCAGTCGCATCCGCATGGCTGCAACAGATATGCAGGCGCCGGACGCTTGTGCTGCGTCGCGCGCGAGCAGACCACGTGCAATGGATTCGCGCCGGGCTTCGTCTGCGCTTGGGGTGATGCGACGCATTTCCAGAAGGCAACGGCGTGCCGGTTTTCATGGTGCGGTACTGGATTGCGCGTTTTAGCCGAGCGCCTTGCCGCTGGCCCAGAAGTCGTAGCCCTTGTTCAGAAATTCGTCCCACGGCAGGTAGTGCGAGCCGTCGCACGAGAAGGTGAGGCCGACCATGCCGTTGAAGATGTTGAGCGAACCGGCGCGCAGATAAAACGTCTCGTCCATGAAACGCAGCGCGCGCAGGCCGTCGAGCACCGGGCGGATCTTGTCCTTGGGCACCGCGGCTGTGTCCGGATAGGAACGGCGCGGGTAGGTGAGGCAGGTGTCGGGGTCGGTCAGCGCGTCGATGTCGAGCAGCCGGTAGTAATACGGATCGTCGACCAGCCAGATGGTGGCGCGGCTGCTGGAAAAATGCAGCTTGCCGTGGAAGATGCCGCGATCGGTCATCAGTTCCTCGATGACTCCCAGCACGGTGTCGAGGTTGAGGTCCATCTGGCTGTCGCTGCGGGTCTGGTGGAACACCGCGCCGCGAATCGCCGGGTCGCCCTTGATCTGACGCCAGTAGGTGGGCTCGTCGTAGAGCTTGCCGGTGATCGGCAGGTCGCGCAGGTCGAAATCGGCGCCGACGAAGCCGAGTACCCGGCCGTCGTCGTCGCGCACGATCTGGATCGCGGTGAGCGACGGCCGTTTGGCGCGCAGGCTGATGTAGGCCTCGGACAGCAGGAAACCCTCGCCGGGTACGGCTTCGTTCATGTAGGGGCGGTCCGAGCGGTTGCGTCCGTAGTCGCTTTCGATGAGGCCGTCGTGGCTGACGTTGTCGCTGAGCTGGGTCGCATTGGTGTCCAGCGCATACAGGTATTTGCAGGAGGGCAGGTCGAGCAGGGCTTCGCCGAGGACGGTATTGAGGCGCTGGCGCTCGCCCCACACCTGGCTGCAGGCCTCGGCTGTCAGGGCCAGGGTTTCGCTGAGCATGGCTTTCAGGGTTTCGCGCTGGCGGGCAACGCTTTCCTGCAGGGGTGTGCGGGCGGGGGACATGGGTATGAGGGGCGTTGCGTTTAAGGTTGCTGGATGACGGGTTGTGCGCCGATGCACGGCGTGAACAGTGGCTGGCCCGCTAACGGTAGCGGGCTTTGCCGGCCATGGCAAGGCAAGTCGTAAGGGATGCGGCATGGCAGCCTGATAGGGAAGAGATGCATTCAGTGGCAATCCGGCCAGCGTGACATAAAAAGGTTACATAAATAATGCATAAGCCACATAAAGAAGCCCGGCGTGCACCGGGCTGAACGGGTTTGCAGGTTGGCTGCGGTCACCGCCCCCTCCGCCTTGACGACCTGAATCCGGCGGCCTGGTCGTCCGCATACCCGTAGCCGGCGACTGCTTCTCATCATCTTTGGGGTGTCGAACCCTCAACCAGGGACGTGTGCCACTGGTAAAGCGGCGCCCGGGTGCTTCGCCAATGGATCGCAGGGCGGGCTTATGCGCCCCGCAGCGAAATCACCGGCCAGCCTTTTTCCCGTGCGCGGGCATGCAGCGCGGGATCGGGGTCGACCGCGACAGGGTGCTGTATTTTTTCCAGCAGCGGCAGGTCGTTGTGCGAATCGCTGTAGAACCAGCTGCTGCTGAGGCAATCCAGCCGCGTGCCGTGGGCCTTGAGAAAATGTTCGAGGCGGGTGACTTTGCCTTCGCGGAAGCACGGCGTGCCGGCGACTTCGCCGGTGAAACGGCCGTCGATTTCCTCGGGGTCGGTGGCGATCAGGTGGGGGATGCCGAATTCCCTGGCAATCGGTCCGGTGACAAAGCTGTTGGTGGCGGTGATGACGGCGACCAGGTCGGCTGTGTCGAGATGGCGCTTCACCAGGTCGCGCGCAGCCTGGGTGATCATCGGCTTGATACGCATTTCCATGTATTCGGCGTGCCAGGCATCGAGCTGCGCGCGCGAGTGGGTGGCCAGCGGGCGCAGGGCAAACGCGAGGAAGGCATGGATGTCGAGTTCCCCCGCCTTGTAGTCCTCGTAGAAGGCGCGGTTCCTGGCTTCGTAATGGGGGCCGTCGACTGCGCCCTTGGCGATGAGGAACTGACCCCATTCGTAGTCGGAGTCGCCGGCGAGCAGCGTGTTGTCGAGATCAAACAGGACGAGGTTCATAGCGTGCGCAGCCTGCAAGGTATGTATTAACGGCGCGGCGCCTGGCCGCGGTCGCGCCAGAATTCGCACAACTCATAACAGCTCCAGATCGCCAGTGCGACGTAATCCTCGCGGCTGGTCTGCTGCTCTTCATCCGTCCATTCTTCGGGCGGGGTCATCAGCACATAAAACGGGTCGAGCAGTTCATCGACGAAGGCTTCGTCCTTGCTGTCCGGCGGCAGCGCCCAGTCGTCTTCCCAGTGTTCCACCACCTGCAGAAAGCCGGCTGCCCAGATGCTGGCGTAAAGCGGCACCCCTTCGGCTTCGAATGCGGCCGCATCCTGCATCGGCATATCGTTGAGCATGCCCTCCCAGTCCATGATGAGCGGAGACAGGGCGTGGGGATCGGTCAGGCTGTCGATCGGGGCGGATAGCGCCCGCGTAATTTCTTTCCAGCGTCGAGCGAACAGCGCTTGAAAGCGTTGGTATTCGGCTGCGTTGGCAAACAGCGCGGCGGGATCGGCCTGACCGAACAGCACGGGAAAATAGTCTGCTTCGGCGAGGGGGCGCGGCGCACATTGCAGCGCGGTGATGAAGCCATCCAGCCCTTCGAGCGACAGCGGTTCTTCGGTGCGCGTGGCAGCGTCGTCGATGAGGTCTGCCAGGGCGGCAATGTCGTTTTCGTTCAGCGTGGTGTTCGGGTTCTTGGGCGGCATGGTAAAGACTCGTTACAGGGCACGGCAGCGGGCAGGGGCATCGCGTAAAATCCGTAATGAATTTTACCGCGCTTGTCCTCCGGCGAACATTTCATCTGTTCGCCGGGTTGGGGCGAGGCTTACCGACCAGCCGGGCTGGAAACATGCGATGACCTTACCCCCCCTTGAAACACATCACGCAGCGAGCGGCAACGCGCCGGTTCGGCCGGGCCTGCCGGGCCGGATCCATTATCCCGATCTGCCCGTCAGCGCGCGACGCGACGATATTCTCGCCGCGCTTGAAAAGCATCGGGTCGTCATCCTGTGCGGCGAAACCGGCTCGGGCAAGACCACGCAGATCCCCAAGATGTGTCTTGAACTGGGCGTGAAGCCGGGCAAGCTGATTGGCTGCACCCAGCCACGCCGTATCGCCGCGCGCTCGGTGGCGACCCGTATCGCGCATGAACTGGGCGGCGAGCTGGGCGGCCTGGTCGGCTACAAGGTGCGCTTTACCGACACCGTGCGCCGCGACACCGCGATCAAGGTGATGACCGACGGCATCCTGCTGGCCGAAAGCCAGGGCGATCCACTGCTGTCGCGCTACGACACCCTCATCATCGACGAGGCGCACGAGCGCAGCCTCAACATCGATTTCCTGCTGGGTTATCTGCAAACCCTGGTGCAAAAGCGCGACGACCTGCGGGTGGTGATTACCTCCGCCACCATCGATGCCGAACGGTTCTCCAAACACTTCAATAACGCGCCGGTGATCGAGGTGTCGGGCCGGACCTATCCGGTGGAGATCCGCTGGCGGCCGATCGAGCGCGAAGACGACGCAGACGCACGCAAGCCCTCACCCCAACCCTCCCCCCGTAGCGGGGGAGGGAGCAAACGTGATGCCCAAAGCGATATAACCGCCATCCTCGATGCCACCGACGAACTGGCGCGCGTGGGCCCGGGCGACATCCTGGTGTTCCTGCCGGGCGAGCGCGAAATCCGCGACACCGCCGAGGCGCTGCGCAAGCATCATCCGCCCGGCACCGAAATCCTGCCGCTGTTTTCCCGCCTCTCGGTGGCCGAGCAGGACGCGATCTTCAAGCCGACCAACCAGCTGCGGCGCATCGTGCTCGCCACCAACGTGGCGGAGACCTCGCTCACCGTGCCCGGCATCCGTTACGTCATCGACCCCGGCACCGCGCGGGTGAAGCGTTATTCGGCGCGCAACAAGGTCGAGCAGTTGCTGGTCGAGAAAATTTCGCAGGCCTCGGCCAACCAGCGCGCCGGCCGCTGCGGGCGGGTGGCGGACGGGGTGTGCATCCGGCTGTACGACGAAGCCGATTTCGGCAATCGTCCCCGCTTCACCGATCCCGAACTGCTGCGTTCCTCGCTGGCCGGCGTCATCCTGCGCATGAAGTCGCTTGGCCTCGGCGATGTAGTGGGGTTTCCCTTCATAGATGCGCCGAGCACGCGACTGGTTACCGATGGCTACCAGTTGCTGGCCGAACTGCACGCGCTCGACGAGCAGGGGCAGCTCACCGACATCGGCAACAAGCTTTCGAAACTGCCGCTCGACCCGCGCATCGCGCGCATGCTGCTGGCGGCGGAAAAACAGCGCTGCGTGCGCGAAGTGCTGATCATCGCCAGCGCGCTGTCGGTGCAGGACCCGCGCGACCGGCCGATGGAGCGCGCGCAGGCGGCCGACGAAAAGCACACGCTGTTTGCCGACGCGCGCTCCGACTTCATGGGCTGGCTCAAGCTGTGGCGCTGGTACGAAGAGCAGGTGCAGCACAAGAAAACCAACCGCCAGTTGCAGACGCTGTTGCAGGACCATTTCCTGTCGCCGCGACGGATGCGCGAATGGCGCGACATCCACGGCCAGCTGCACGCGCAGACAAGCGAGCTGGGTTTGAAAGAGAACGACAGGGACGCCGGCTACGACGCGATCCATCAGGCTTTGCTGACCGGCTTGCTCGGCAATATCGGCTTCAAGTCAGACGATGCGAAAGGAAGGCCGAAGCCGGGCGAAGGCAATTACCAGGGCGCGCGCGGCATCAAACTGTCGATCCATCCGGGTTCTGCGCTGGCGAAGAAGGCACCCGCAAGGGGTACGCCGCCAAGCGCTCGCCCTCCGGGCGGTCTTGGCGCAGGCCCGAAGTGGATCATGGCGGCCGAGCTGACCGACACCGGGCGGCTGCTCGCGCGCACCGTGGCCGAGGTGCGCCCGGAATGGATCGAGGCGGCGGGCCAGCATCTGCTGACGCGCATGGTCATCGAGCCGCACTGGGAGCAGGAGGGCGCGCGCGTGGTGGCGTTCGAGCGGGTGAGCCTGTACGGCATCACCCTGGCGCCGCGACGCAAGATTCATTACGGCAGCATCGACCCGGAACTGTCGCGCGAGCTGTTTATTCGCGGCGCGCTGGTGGCGGGCGAATACGACACCCAGGCGCCGTGGTTTGCCCACAACCGCGCGCTGATCCGGGAAATCGAAGACCTCGAGCACAAGGCGCGCAAGGCGGGCGTGTGGCTGGACGAGGAACGCATTTTCCGCGTGTTCGATGCGCGTATTCCGGCAGGCCTTCACAACGGCGCGGCGTTCGAAAAATGGCGCGCGGAAGTCGAGTCCACGAATCCGCGGGCGCTTTTTTTACAGCGCGAAGATATTCTGGGCGAAGGCCTCGGCGCCGATCACACGCTGTTTCCGGAGACCTTGGTTGTCGATGGCGTGACCTGCACATTCACCTACCGCTTTGAGCCCGGTCATGTGCTCGATGGCGTGACCTTGACTTTGCCGCTGTATCTGCTGAACCGTGTCGAAGCAGCGGCGATCGACTGGCTGGTGCCGGGACTGATCCGCGAGAAACTCATCCTGCTGCTGAAGTCCCTGCCCAAGGACAAGCGCCGCCCCCTGATCCCGCTGCCCGATGCAGTGACGGCGTTCCTGAGCGTGGCCAAGCCCGCTGAGCAGACGTTGACCGATGCGCTGGCGGCGTTTGTCCGCAAAAAGACCGGCGCGGATATCCGGTACGAAGACTGGACGAGTGAACTGCCCCTGCATCTGCAAATGAATCTGCGCGTGGTGGACGACAGCGGGCAGGAACTCGCCAGCAGCCGCGATCTGCTGGCATTGCGGCAGCAGCTTGGCGGGGCGGCGAGCATTACCTATGGCAGCCAGAGCGAAGAGGGCGGGTTCGAGCAGACAGGCCTCACCGGATGGACGTTTGGCGACTTGCCCGAGCAGGTCAAGTTCGCGCGCGGCGGGCGCGAACTGACCGGTTTTCCGGCGCTGGTCGATACCGGCGAGGCGGTTGACCTGAGGCTGCTCGACACCGCAGCAACCGCCGGCCAGGCAACCCGGCGCGGCGTGGTGCGGCTGCTCAGGCTTGCGCTGGCGGCGCAGTTCAAGCAGCTCGACAAGGATCTGGCACGCGAAACCGCGCTGGCGCTGAAATATCGCAACTTCGGCAGCGCCGATGTGCTGCGGACGGAATTGACCGACGCCATCGCCACCCGCGCGCTGCTGGGCGAGGACGAGCTTCCCCGTACCGGGAAAGCCTTCAACAAACAGAAAGAGCGCGCCAAGCCGCGCATTGCGGTCGTCAAACAGGCGCTGCTGCGCGACGTGGCCGAGATCCTCGATTTGCATGCCGAGGTGGCAACCCGGCTGAACGCCAAACCGCAGTTTGCGGCAGCCATGCGCGACGAGGCTGCGCATCTGGCGGCGTTGATTGCGCCGGGTTTCATCACCGCCACGCCATGGCCGCATTTAAAGAACCTGCCCCGCTATTTGCGCGGCATCCTCAAGCGGCTGGAGAAGCTGCCCGCCGCTGAACAGCGCGATTCGCGCGGCATGGCCAACGTGCTGACGCTGCAGAACAAGTATCTGACGCGGCGTTCGCAGGTCATGGGCGAGGCCCCTGCGGCGCTGGACGATTTTCGCTGGCAGCTGGAGGAGTTGCGCATCTCGCTGTTTGCGCAGGAACTGAAAACGCCTTACCCCGTGTCGGCCAAGCGACTCGACAAACTGTGGGACGAACTTGCCAGACAGCCCCTTAATTGACTAATGTTCGGGCATGCGTGAGCGCGTTCTCAATCTGCCGAACCTCATCACCTTGCTGCGCCTGGCCGCGGTGCCCGGGGTGGCATGGCTGATCCTGCAGCAGCGTTGGGAAGCCGCCAGCTGGCTGTTTCTGGCCGCAGCCGTCTCGGATGGCATCGACGGCCTGCTGGCCCGCTGGCTCGATCAAATGACCCAGTTGGGCGCCGCGCTCGACACCATTGCCGACAAGGCGCTGGGGGTGGTGACGCTGGTGTTGCTGACGCAGGCGGGGGCGATTCCGCTGTGGGTGACACTGGCGATCCTGCTGCGCGACAGCATCATCGTGCTGGGCGCCCTCAGCTATCGCGAGCTGGCCGGGCATCTTGAAATTCATCCGACCTGGCTGGGCAAGACGCATGTGTTTGCCGAGTTTGCCCTGCTGGCGCTGGTGCTGGCCAATCTGGGGAAACTTCTGGCGGTGGGACCCTGGCTGAGCGTGCTGTTTGTGGCGGCGTTTGTTATCGCCGTGATTTCCGGCGTGCAATATGTGTGGATATGGAGCGCCAAGGCGCGACGCGAACGCGCCGAAATCCATCTCAGGATTCGCTGAAAGGCAAGCGTGTCTGGCGCTCTGATTCGCTACCGGATTTGATCCGGTACATCGCGGCGTCGGCTGCGCGAATCAGGGCGTCTTCGTTGTCGCCGTCGTCGGGGTAGAGCGCCTGACCGATGCTGGCTGCGATTTCCAGTTCGAGTCCATAGAAATGGGTGTCCATCTTCAGCTCTTGTTCGATTTTGTGTGCGGCGGCGAGCAAATCTTCACGCCCCTGCACGCCTTCGAGCAACACCACGAATTCGTCGCCCCCCAGGCGCGCGACCGAATCGGAATCGCGAATGCTGGAGGTGAGGCGTTTCGCGACCTCGGTCAGTACGGCGTCGCCCACATGATGGCCGTGCCGGTCGTTGATTTCCTTGAAACGGTCCAGATCCACATACAGGATGCCTGCCTTGCCGCCATAGCGATGGGCGTAGCGGATGGTCTGCTGCAAGCGGTCATAAAACAGCCGTCGGTTGGCGAGTCCGGTGAGCGGGTCGTGCGTGGCCTCCTGATGAAGCGCCGCGCGCGAGCATTCAAGCGCCACAAGCTGTTCACGAATTTGCTGCGCGTTCAGACCGATTTTTTTCAGCGCGTGCCAGGCAATCAGCAATGCCAGAGCCGTTGCAGCGATGCCAATCGCCAACGTAAGAAAAAAAGCGTGCCGGTAGGTTTTTTGCGCCTGTTGTTGTGCGACCAGGTTGGCCTGGTGATACAAATTGCGCATGTCGGCCAGCTGCAGGTTGAAGGCTTCCTGGACTGGAATGGCATCTTGCACGAATATTTGACGTGCTTCTGCATTGTGCCTGGCCAAGAGCAGATCGATGACCCGATCCTGTGTCGATTCAATGCGGGCAATCAGACGGCTCTGGGCGTCGAAAACGCGTTTTTCTTCCGGGGTGAAACCCATTTGACGCAAGGCGTTGCGTCCGCTCCCAACCAAAAAACCAGCGCGGTTGAGTTTCATGAAAAGTTCATCCCGCTCGAACGGATCATCTGTCAGCGCCATGCGAAACAAGCTGTCGGTGCGAAGATGTGCCGCGACCTGGGTCTGGGTGATGAGATCGATTTTTCGGTTGTGATATTCGACTACGGTGCGGATTTGCGTACCCAGCGTTTGCAGTTGCAGCAGGCCGTTAATCGCCAATCCGGAAATCAGGACAATCAGTGCGACGAAAGCTGCGCCGGTAACGAGGGAAATTTCACGTGGCAGAGCCATGGATGTTGGTGGTCAGGCCATGGTGTGAACCCAAGACCGGAAGGCAGCGGCGCTCACGGTCTTGCGGATTGTTGCAAGGCCTGTAAGGTGCGCGCCACATCCTGCGCGTGGCGCGCGGGATCGACCTGGTCGAAGCGGGCGGCAATGCGACCATCCGGCGCGACGATGAAGGTGCGGCGTCGCGCGAACCGAACCAGCCCCAAATTCAACAGGCTGCCGTAGGCCCGGGCCGTATGGCCATCCGGATCGGACAGCAATGGAAACGGAAGCTGATATTTATGGGCGAAATCGGCGTGCGACCGCGCATCGTCGGTGCTTACGCCCACCACTGCCGCATTGAGGCTGCCCAGCACGCCGATGTCGTCGCGAAAGCGGCAGGCCTCCCGGGTGCAGCCCGGCGTGTCATCCCTGGGATAAAAATAAAGCACCAGCCAACGCCCGGCATAGTCGCTCAGCCGATGGGTTTGACCGCTCTGATCCAGCAGGGAAAATTCGGGGGCCGCACTGCCTTCCGCCCGATGCGAGCCTGGGCGCAGCATCCACAAAACTGCGCTTGCAAGCACCAGCAATGCGGCCAATCCGCCTAGCATGATTTTAAACATGGACTCTCCTGAATTGCATCATAGACATGTTGCCCGCGAATTGGGGATGTCAGGTTGCGTTCGGCAATCCACGCGGGATTCGGTAGAATGCGCGCCACGCCCCGGTAGCTCAGTGGATAGAGCAACCCCCTCCTAAGGGGTAGGTCGGACGTTCGATTCGTCTTCGGGGCG
>NCIF01000060.1 GCA_002256785.1 Hydrogenophilales bacterium 17-61-9 | reverse complement strand
CAACAGCATCCATTGCAAGCGCGCGGATGGCATTGGCCAGGTCGTTACGAGTTGGCATTGCGTTCCCTTCAACTAAGTAAAAACTGTCGCATTTCGCCCGAATGTAAAGTTGCGCAATGGCAACCGGGGCAGAATATGCAAAAACCTTGATTATCCGTCAGCAGGGCGGGCTTTCGCAAGCCGCGGCCAAAGCTGCCAAAAAAGTGCCGGAACAAGGCATTAAAGCGAAATTCTCAAGCACGAACTCAAAACCGGGGACTAAATTCTTTTTATTTGGCCCTTGTGCTGGTTTATGCGCCGGCAACTTTGAGCCAGTCACGCCACAAAACGAACAACTCGGGGCTGGCCGAGGCCACCACTGAACGCTCCCACACATTGGCGATATCGAAGCTGCCTGTCAGGCTGGACAGCCGGCCACCGGCCTCTTCAAGAATCAGGGCGCCCGCGGCGTAATCCCACAATTTCTGGCCGCCATGCACATAGATATCAAAGCGCCCGGCGGCGGTATAGCACCAGTCCAGCGTGGACGCGCCAAAATTACGCTGCGAAGCATAAGGCGGCCACGCCGCCAGGCGACCGGCCAGCGCCCGGTCGATACGTTTCATTTCCACGCCCGCCAAGGCGCGCCGCAATTCGGTGGCGGGTGTCCGCAAAGGCAGGGGCTGGCCGTTCAGAAAGGCGCCGCACCCCCGCTCGGCCGAAAACATTTCATCGGCGATGGGGTCGTACACCACGCCCAGCATGCGTTCGCCTTTATAGAGATACGCCACGGACACGGCAAAATAAGGCACGCCGGCGACAAAGTTGGAGGTGCCATCAATCGGATCGACGCACCACAGGCCCTCACGGCCGGCGTTCCAGGCATCGTGCTGCTGTTGCTCGGTCATCTCCTCGCCCAGCACCGGCACATTCTTGATTGTGGATAGCGCAGCCGCCAGCGCGTCCTGCGTAGCCGAATCCGCCTCGGTAAACAGGCTGCCATCCGGTTTGTGGCTATGTTTCACCTTGAGAAAACGCGGGGTGACCTCGCGCTGCGCGACTGTTCGAACCAGCGCCTTAACGTCTTCAAGCATGGTCAGACTCGCACGCAATAACAATAAACAAATTCCTGCTCCTTGCCTGTCGGGGTGTGGTGGACTTCGATTGCGTGGCCGAGCAGGGGAAAGCCGCGCCGAACCCGGCGTGCGGCTGAAACCAGCTCACTTGCCCGGCCGATGTTCCGCTGCATATCCCTTCCCAGTGCTGCTGACGGTCGACCATGTCATTCGCCCTTCCATTTGATCGAGCAGCCCATCCCGGGCATCTGCCCGGCCGGACCCCGCTGGGTCGCGGCCACTTCCGTCATCGCCTCGAACAGATCGCGGCGCACGCCCTCGGGCGCGGTGTCCTTGCGCGATGCGTCGAAACGACCGCGGTATTGCAGTTCGAAATCGCGGTTGAAACCAAAAAAATCCGGCGTGCATACCGCACCGTAGGCTCTGGCCACCTGCTGGGTTTCGTCGATCACATAGGGGAAAGGAAAGCCAAATTCCGCAGCAACGTTTTTCATGTTGTCGTATGAATCTTCCGCGTATTCGGCGGGATCGTTCGACATGATGGCGATCGCATGAATGCCATGCTGTCCGAGCTCCGTCAGATCGCGCACCAGGCGCGGGCGGATGGCCTTTACATACGGACAGTGATTGCAGATGAACATCACCAGCAAGCCGTTCGGTCCCATCGCGTCGCGCAGGGTCCATTGCTTGCCGTCGATGCCGGGCAAGCTGAAGTCGGGGGCCTTCCAGCCAAATTCGCAAACGGGGGTGGTGAGGGAAACCATGACGTGCTCCGCTGAATCTCGAGGTATCCCGGCATAATAGCAAGATGTCTTCGCCGCGCTTTTTTATTGACCAACCGCTTGCCCTGGGCGCCCGCTTCGGCCTGCCCCCCGGCCCGGCGCGCCACGCTGCAAAAGTACTGCGGCTAACCGTGAACGACACGGTCATCCTGTTTAACGGCCAAGGGGGAGAACATACCGCCTGTATCGAGCGCATCCAGAAAGACGAGGTTGCGGTCAGCATCACTGATTTTAACGCTGTCGAGCGCGAGTCGCGCTTGCACGTAATGCTGGCGCAAGGCATTTCGAGCGGCGAACGAATGGATTACACGCTGCAAAAAGCCGTTGAGCTTGGCGTGGCGTCGATCCAGCCGATCGCGGCCAGGCGCAGCGTGGTCAAACTAAACGGCGAACGCGCGGAGCGCCGTGTTGCGCATTGGCAAGGCGTGGTCGCCAGCGCCTGCGAACAATGCGGGCGCAACCGGGTGCCGAAGGTCGCCGCGCCGCTGACATTGGCTGGCTGGCTCAGTCAGCACCCAGCGGGGCGTCTGTTATTTTTATCGCCGCTGGCCGATACGCGGCTGGCCGACCTGCCGCCCCCTGCGGCGGGCGACTGCCTGGTGGCCGGCCCCGAAGGCGGCTTCGAGGCCGACGAGATCGCAACGCTGCATGCAGCCGGGGCCATACCCGTTTGTCTCGGCCCACGCGTGCTGCGCACCGAAACAGCGGCGCTGGCCGCGCTGGCGGCAATGCAAACCCTGTGGGGCGATTTCTAGTCGAACAACGGACAACAAAAAACCGGGCCGCGGCCCGGTTTTTTGTTGTCCGTCCCGATTACGGGCGAATGTAGGAATACCCTTCCATTTGGCGATCCATGAGTTCCACCACGCCAGCTTGAACATAGGCAATTTTGGCATTCATGTCGTCCTTGGTGAGCTTCTGGCCCTTCATGGTGTTGCCGCACGCGACTACTTTCATACCTGAAGCGACGGCCTCATCGATGCGGTTGGCCACGACGGAGTCCGCTTTCAGCATGCCAATACCCGGACCATAAGCCACGATTTCGATCACGGCGCCCTTCAGGTCTTTCTGCACGTTCTTGGCGTTATTCAGCGCCAGATTCCATGTGGCCGGATCGCTTTCGCTGACCTGGAACACCACTTTCGGCGTAACCATGGGATCCATTGCTGCAGCGGTGGTCGGCAAGGCCAGCGCGCCTGTCATCAATGCTCCGCCCAGCAGGGCGCCCAACAGCCTGTTCATGAATTTCATTATTCAAGTCTCCTTCAGATTGGTGAAAAACGGGTAAACGACACACTTAAAATCCGATAAACAGTCCGTGCCTTAACGCCACGCCCATGATAAATCGAGTATCAAGCCGGCAATGCAGTCGGCAGTCGCAACTGACTTGCGGATAGCAAGACGCGTCGCCTGCCCGACTTATTCCATTTTTTATCGGGCATTTTGCGCATGCCCTGCATAGCCGGGGAGGTTTTCGGTATCCTTGCATGTTGACAGCCCTATAAATTCGCCCAGATCAGGACATTCCTTTGAAAGACAACAACGATTTCGTTCACTGGTTCCGCTCCGCCGCACCTTATATTCACGGCTTTCGCGGCAAAACTTTCGTCATCGCCTTCGGCGGCGAACTGGTGGCCGACAATGGATTTGTGCAACTGGCGCATGATGTCAATCTACTGAACAGCCTGGGTGTCCGCCTGGTCCTGGTACACGGCGTGCGGCCGCAAGTGGAAGCGCGACTGACCGGGAACGGGACGGCGATCCGGTACGTAGGCGGGCTGCGCGTAACCGACGACGCCGCGCTTGCCTGCGTCAAGGAAGCGGCCGGAACGGTACGCGTCGAAATTGAAGCCCTGCTGTCGCTGGGACTGGCCAACACTCCGATGGCCGGCGCAGCCATCCGGGTGGCCTCGGGCAATTTTGTGACGGCACAACCCCTGGGCGTGCGCGAGGGGATCGATTTACTGCACACCGGCGAGGTGCGCAAGATCGACGCCGCAGCGATCCGGCGGCGTCTCGACCAGCACGACATCGTGCTGCTATCCCCCATCGGCTACTCGCCAACCGGCGAAATATTCAACCTCAGCCTGGAAGATGTGGCGACGCAAGCCGCGGTCGAGCTGGCCGCGGACAAGCTGATTTTTCTGATGGACACGGAAGGGGTGCCGGACAAAGGACGCAGGATTCATCACGCCCTCACCGTCAACGAGGCACGCAAGGTGTTCGAAAAGGCGGGTCAGGGCAAGGCGCGCACGCTGCCCGAAGATGTGACCTATTACCTGCCCTGCGCGATTACTGCCTGCACGCAGGGGGTCAAGCGCGCGCACCTCATCAGCCGCCACCGCGATGGCGCCCTGCTGTCCGAACTCTTTACCCGCGACGGGGTGGGCACGCTCATCACGCCGGCGCCGCTGGAAACCCTGCGCGCGGCCACCATCAACGACGTCGGCGGCATTCTCGGCCTGATCGAACCGCTGGAGCGCGAGGGCATCCTGGTACGGCGTTCGCGCGAGCTGCTGGAAATGGAAGTCGAACGCTTTCTGGTGCTGGAATCCGACGGCGTGATTGCCGGTTGCGCGGCGCTTTACCCCTTCCCCGAAGAGCAGGCTGCCGAGCTGGCCTGTCTCGCGGTATCCGGAGATTTCCGCGGGCGGGGCTTTGGCGACCTGCTGCTGGAAGAAGCCGAGAAAAATGGCAAAAAGCTGGGTTTCAAACAATTATTCGTACTGACCACACGCACCGAACACTGGTTCGAGGAACGCGGCTTTGTCGATAGCAGCCTGAGCAATCTGCCCAGGAGTAAACAGGCGCTATACAACTACAACCGCAAATCCAAAGTGCTGCAAAAATCGCTATAACCATCGATAGCGCCATGTTGCTTGCCGTCCGTCCCTACGCATTGCAGGTGCAAGACATATTGCTGCAAGAAAAATGAAAGACTGGCTCGACCGGCTCTCGCTTCGCTACAAACTCACCCTGACCGCACTCGCGGTAGAGGTCGTCATGCTCAGCCTCCTGATCGGATACGGCCTGCAGTTCGCCAACCAGGCATTGCAGCAGCAAGGCGATCAGCGCGTGCACGAAATGGCCGAGACGCTGGCTGTCGCACTGCTGGCGCCCTTGTCGCAACAGGATGACGCCAGCGTACGCGACATCATCGAATCGGTACAACACGACAGCCAATTGGGCAAAATCGTGGTCCGCGACAACAGTCGTCGCATCGTGCACCAGTCGGGTGGCGGCATTGCCCGCAAACCCTCCGACTTCAGCACCACCCGCCCGATTGCGCTTGCGGGCCGACACTACGGTGAAGTCGCGCTGGTCCTGTCAGGCGATTTCATTCAGGCGGCGCGCACGCATTATCTGCAGAAAAGCCTGATGATTGCCGGCGCAGCCCTGATCCTGACCGCCTTCTTGCTGACGCTGCTGGTCGGCAGGCTTACCGGGCGCTTTGAAGCCCTGACCCAAGCCAGCAAACGCATGGGGCAGGGCGATCTGGACGTGCTCATCGCGGGTGAAGGGCAAGACGAGCTGGGCCAACTGGTCCGAACCTTCAACCGGATGGCCGAATCGGTCCGCTTCAGCGTTGAACGCGCCCACGATAACGAGGCGCGCTTTCACGCCATCGCCGACTACACGCACGATCTGGAATTCTGGCTGTCGCCCGAAGGCAAGTTGTTGTGGGTCAACCCTTCGGTCGAGCGCATGCTGGGATATACCGTTGGCGAATGCATGATGCAACAGAATTTCCCATTGGACCTCATCCATCCGGAAGGCCGGGCCGAAGCCGATTTCATCCTGCGCCAGGCATTGCGCGGCTCGTCCGGACAAGGCTATGCCTTCCGTATCTGCCGCAAAGACGGCGGTCATTTCTGGGCGCTGGCAAACTGGCAGCCGATCAAAGATCATAACGGGAACTATCAGGGCATCCGCGCCAGCATCCACGGCATCGACGATCTGAAGTCCACCGAGGCCAGCCTGCGCCAGGCCATCAACGAACTGCGGATTGCGGAAACCCTGCAGGGCAAATATCTGGAAGAAACCGAGCAGGAGCGCGCCCGTCTGGTCTCGCTGCTGTCGGCGATGAACCTGGGCATCCTGTTCGTCGCCGCCGATGGCCGCGTGCTCTACAACAATCCTTCGTTCAGCCGCATGTGGATGATCGACGAAGCGCAAGGCCTGATCGGGCAACCGGCGCACGAAGTGCTGGCGCTGTCGTCCTCAACGCTGGCGCGTCCCGACCATTTCTCGAAGCATTTGATGTCGGTGCTGGAAACACGGGAACTGTCCGATAGTTACGAAATCCAGATGACCGATGGCCGCGTCATCACCGAACTCGATTATCCGGTGCGCGATCGCGAAGGCCGTTTTATCGGCCAGTTGTGGATTTACGAGGACATCACCCGCGAACGCCAAACCGCGGAGCAACTGGTGTATCTGGCCGAACGCGACGCGCTGACCGGCTTGTACAACCGCCATCGATTCCAGCAGGAGCTGGCGCGCACCATGCTGGAATGCGACCGGCATCAAATGAAGTGCGCGGTGATGTTTTTCGATCTCGACGAATTCAAGACCATCAATGACAGCTACGGCCATCGCGCCGGCGATGCGCTGCTGATCCGGGTGGCCGGCGAGGTGGGCGCACTGGTTCGCCGCAACGAGGTGCTGGCGCGCCTGGGGGGCGATGAATTCGCCCTGCTTTTGCCCGGCGTTCACGGTAACGAGGCCGAGGCCCTGGCCAACCGCGTGGTGCGCGCCGTGGCGCAGATTCCGTTTCGTTTCGAGGGACACAGCCTGCGCGTCACCACCAGCCTGGGCATTGCCTACTATCCGGAGCACGCCATCGATGCCGACGACCTGGTCGCGCGCGCTGACATCGCCATGTATCAGGCCAAGGACTCCGGCAAGAATACCTGGCGCGTTTTCCGTTCGAATATTGCAGCGGATACCGAAATGCGCAGCCGGCTATCGTGGGGCGCGCGCATCAGCAATGCCCTCGACAGAAGCTTGTTCCAGCTGCATTTCCAGGGCGTATACCGGTCGGAAGACGGCGCGCTTTCCCATCTGGAGGCGCTCATCCGGATGAGCGATGAACGTAATCCTGCGGAACTCATCATGCCGGGCCACTTCATTCCGCCCGCTGAAAAAAGCGGACGCATACTCGATATCGATCGCTGGGTGATCCGCGAAGTGCTGCGCAGGCTGTCCAAAAATCCGGCCATCCCGTCCATCGCGATCAATATATCGGGGCGCTCGCTGTCCGAGCCCAGCCTGCCCCAGTACATCGGCGACGCCATACGCGAAAGCGGCGTCAAGCCCAGCCGGCTGATCGTTGAAATCACGGAAACCGCTGCGGTTTCCGATCTGCATGATGCGCAGCGCATGATAGAAGCGCTCCGCCAGCTGGGGTGCGGCGTATGCCTTGACGACTTTGGCGTCGGCTTCGCGTCATTTGCTTACCTCAAACACCTGAATGTCGACACAATCAAGATCGACGGCATGTTCATTCGCGACCTCGCCAACGATCGCGATAACCAGATATTCGTGCAGGCGATGGTCAGCGTGGCGCTCGGACTCGGCAAATCCGTGGTGGCCGAATACGTCGAAGATGGTCCGACCCTCGCCCTGTTGCGCCGGTTTGGGGTCGATCTGGTGCAGGGCTATTACCTCGACCGTCCGATCCCCAACCATCCCGCGCTTGGCGTCTGAGACGTTCCGGCAGCGCCCTGCTGCGCGCTGGCTGGCGCGCACAGGAAGCAGGACAAAAACTGTTAAAATCCCTTGTTTTTCACGATTTTTCGGGATTTCT
This sequence comes from Hydrogenophilales bacterium 17-61-9, assembly GCA_002256785.1. Classification (GTDB taxonomy): domain Bacteria; phylum Pseudomonadota; class Gammaproteobacteria; order Burkholderiales; family Thiobacillaceae; genus Thiobacillus. The sequence continues at coordinate 4,810 of NCIF01000060.1, read as the reverse complement.
CCGTGCTTACCGCTTCCAGCATCACCCTGCAATTCTCCGCCAAACCCCTGTTCGAAAACGTCAACGTCAAGTTCGGCGACGGCAACCGCTATGGTCTGATTGGCGCCAACGGCTGCGGCAAATCCACCTTCATGAAAATTCTCGCCGGCGAACTGGAACCGACCGCCGGCAACGTCTCGCTCGACCCCGGCGAGCGCATGGCCTGGCTGCGCCAGGACCAGTTCGGCTATGAAGAGCAGCGGGTGCTCGACGTGGTGATGCAGGGCCACGCCGACATGTGGAAAGTCATGCAGGAAAAAGACGCGATCTACATGAACCCGGAAGCGACCGAGGCAGACTACCTGCACGCCGCCGAACTGGAAGCCAAGTTTGGCGAGATGGGCGGCTACGACGCCGAGGCGCGCGCGGGACAATTGTTGCTGGGCGTCGGCATCCCCACCGAGCAGCACACCGGCCCGATGAGCCAGATCGCACCCGGCTTCAAGCTGCGCGTGCTGCTGACGCAGGCGCTGTTTTCCAACCCCGACATCCTGCTGCTCGACGAACCCACCAACAACCTCGACATCAACACCATCCGCTGGCTGGAAAACGTGCTGAACGAGAGCAAAGCCACCATCATCGTCATTTCGCACGACCGCCACTTTCTGAACCAGGTCTGCACCCACATGGCCGACCTCGATTACGGCACCATCAAGACCTACCCCGGCAACTACGACGATTACATGCTGGCCTCGGCGCAGGTCAAGGAACGTCAGGCCTCCACCAACGCCAAGGCCAAGGACAAGGTGGCCGAACTGCAGGAATTCGTGCGCCGCTTCTCCGCCAACAAGTCGAAGGCGCGCCAGGCCACCAGCCGCATGAAAATGATCGACAAGATCAAGATCGAGGACTTCAAGCCCAGTTCGCGGCAGAACCCCTACATCCGCTTCGAGCCGGAAAAAGCCCTGCACCGCCGTGCGCTTGAAGTTGAAAACCTTAAATTCGGCTATGAAGGCAGCCCGCTGTTCTCCAACATGAACTTCTCGCTCGAAGCCGGCGAAAAAATGGCCGTCATCGGCGGCAACGGCGTCGGCAAATCAACGCTGATGAAACTCTTGATGAACGAACTCGCGCCGCAGTTCGGCGAAGTAAAGTGGAGCGAGAACGCCAGCATCGGCTACTTCTCGCAGGATCACGTCAGCGACTTCGACATGGACCTGAACCTCACCGACTGGATGCACCAGTGGACCCAGCCCGGCGACGACGAGCAAGTGCTGCGCGGCATCCTCGGCCGCTTGCTGTTCTCCGGCGACGACGTGAAAAAATCGGTGCGCGTGCTGTCCGGCGGCGAGAAGGGCCGCATGCTCTACGGCAAGCTGATGCTCGGTCGCCACAACGTGCTGGTGATGGACGAACCGACCAACCACATGGACATGGAATCGATCGAGTCGCTCAACCTCGCGCTGGATCTCTTCAAAGGCACGCTGATCTTCGTCTCGCACGACCGCCAGTTCGTCTCCAGCCTCGCCACCCGCATCCTCGAGATCACGCCCGAGGGGGTCGAGTTCTACATGGGCGGCTACGACGAATACCTGCATTCCAAGGGCCTCGAATGAACGAAATCATCGTCGTCGGCCTGGGGCAATTGGGCCGCGTGTTCGCCGGCGGGCTGCTGCGAAGCGGTCACAACGTGATCCCGCTCAACCGCGGCGACGACCTGGCGGCGCGAGCCAAAGCGCATCCCGCCCCGGCCCTGGTGCTGGTCGCGGTCGCCGAGAACGATCTGCATGCCATGCTGGCGGCCCTGCCCGACACCTGGAAACCGCGCGTCGCGCTGATCCAGAACGAACTGCTGCCGCGCGACTGGCAGGCGCACGGCTATATCGACCCCACGGTGATCTCGGTATGGTTCGAAAAGAAAAAAGGGACCGACGCCAGGCCGCTGATTGCCTCGCCCGCCGCCGGGCCCGGCGCCGCGCTGCTGTGCCGCGCACTGACCTCGATCGACCTGCCGTGCCGCGAAGTCGACCCGGGCGATGCGCTGCTGTTCGAGCTGGTGCGCAAGAACGTCTACATCCTCACCACGAATATCGCCGGACTCAAAACCGGCGGCACGGTGTCGGAACTGTGGGCGTGGCATGAAGCGTTTGCGCGCCAGGTGGCGAACGAAGTGATGGATATTCAGGATGCGCTCACCGGCGGCGCGCACGACCGCGATGCGCTGATTGCCGGCATGCTCGAAGCCTTCGACGGCGACCCGGAACACGGCTGCACCGGCCGCTCGGCGCCGGCGCGGCTGGCGCGCGCGCTGCAACACGCCGATGCATTCGGCCTGGCCGTGCCGACCCTGCGATCGCTGGCGCTGCAAGCCAGTAGTCCCTAACGGATGTCGGCCAGCAGCGTTGCGATCATGCGCTGCGCCTGGGCGGCATAGCCGCCGCCAAACAGGTTGGCGTGGTTGAGCACGTGATAAAGGTTGTAGAGCGTTTTGCGCACCGCATAGCCGGCGTCGAGCGGCCACGCTTCGCGATAGGCCGCATGAAATTCTGGTGCGAAGCCGCCGAACAGCTCGGTCATCGCGAGGTCGCATTCGCGGTCGCCGAAGTACACGGCCGGGTCGAAAACGACCGGCGTGCCGTCGACCAGATAACCGTGATTGCCGCCCCACAGGTCGCCGTGCAGCAGTGCAGGACTTGGCGCGTAGCCGTCGAACAACGCGTCGAGCCGCGCCATCAGGGCGGCGCCGTCCGTTTGCAGCGCGCCGCCATACCCATTCCCGGCTGCCAGCCGCAGTTGCAATCCCAGCCGCCGGTCGCGCCAGAAATCGATCCAGTCATCCCGCCAGGCATTCGGCTGCGGCGTGGCGCCAATCCAGTTGTCGCGCGGCCCGCCAAACTGCGGCGCGCTGACGCGGTGTTGGCGGGCCAGCAGGCGGCCAAGCTGCGCGGCGTCGCCGTGCGATTGCAGCGACAGCTGTTCGAGCACCAGATACGCCTGCCCGGCCGCCACGCCGCAGCACAGCACGCGCGGCACCCGCACTGCGTGCGCTGCGTCCAGCGCGGCCAGTCCGGCGGCTTCCGCCTCGAACATGCCGAGCCGCACGGCAGGCTGAACTTTGACAAAATAATGGCGCGCGCCATCGCTCAACTTGAAAGCCTGGCTGATATCGCCGCCATGAACGGCCTGCGCGTTCCGGATGCTGAATGGCGCCCCGCTGGACCGGCCGATTGCGGCGGCAAGCTCGACGAGGAACGCGCTCATGGTTCGAGCAGTGGCTGGATATGGATATCGAGCAGCGCATGGGCGGCGCGCAAGGCCGCTTCCGCCGCCGCCGGCGTGTCCGCGCGGCTGAAAATAAAACCCAGATAGGCCGCGCCTTCGGGCGGCGGCGCCATCACTTGCCCCGGCTGGGCGGTGATTTCGATGCCGACGATATGCGGCAGTTCACGCGCAGCGGACACGCCGTCCACGCCACGCAAAATCCCCCTGAGCGGAATCGGAATCATCATCGCGCCGGCCGCGTCCGCATGCGTCCGCGACGGCAACGGCAAGCCCGCGGCGTGGCGCAGCACGATCTCGGCCGAGCCCATGCCGAGCGTGACTGTGAGCATGCGCCCGCACAGGCCGCCGATGCCGCGCGGCGCAATTTCGAGCAGCCACACGCCGGCCGCGTTGATGCGCGCCTCGGCGTGGATCGCGCCCTCGCTCACCCCCGCCGCATCGCAGGCGCGCTGCACCGCAGCGGCCAGTTCGGCCTGGGTGGCGTCCGGCAGGCGCGAGGGGGTGATGTACAGCGTTTCCTCGAAGTAAGGGCCGTCGAGCGGGTCGGGTTTGTCGAACACCGCCAGCACGCTCAGCTTGCCGTGCGCGAGCACGCCATCCAGCGCGACTTCCACGCCGGGAATAAAGCGTTCGACCAGCAGGCCCAGGGTGGGGGCATCGCGCTGGGCGCGCGACTGGATGCGCTGCACCTGCCCGATCGCGCGCGACAGCTGCGCGGCATTGTCCGCGCGGATGACGCCGCGGCTGGCATTCAGTCGGCGCGCTTTCACCACCAGCGGAAATCCCAATGCGGCGGCAGTGTGGGCGTCATCGTTCCGGATCGCGACAAAAGCCGGGTGCAACAGGCCCGCCGCCTGCTGCAACTGGCGGAAATGCAGCTTGTCGGTGAGCCGCGCCACCGCCGCGGGCGGATTGCCCGGCAGCTTCAATGCCGCCCGCAACTGCGCGGCCAGCGCCGCGCCGTGATCGTCTGCCGCCAGCACCGCGTTAACCGGTTGGGGCCTGGCGTTCGCCCCCTCTCCCGCAAGCGGGAGATAAGCCGCGACTTGCCCGCTTGCGGGCTGAGTCGAATGCGTAGACGTTCCATCAGGGTTGGGGTGAGGGGCGTGGCCGAGCGCAGCAAGCACCTGCGGCAGGGCAATGTCCGGCTGATCGAAGGGCACGCTCATCAGCGGCGGCAGCCCCCAGCCGGGCGCCAGCCAGTGGCAATAATCGGCGCAGGTCACCAGTTCGACGCCGAGCCGGGCCGCGGCGTCGATGAAGTCCTGGTTGGCGTAGCCCGCGGCGGGAAGCAGCAATAGCAGACGCGACATGGTCAGAAAGACGCGAGTTGGGTTTCCGTCGGCTCGGCGCAGCAGTACCAGGGTTCGGAATGGTGCGGAATCGGCGCGCCGAATTGCGCCGGATCGAGCGGCGGCGCCGCTTCGCCCAGCGCAGCGTGGGTGCGGGTCCAGATGCCGGCAAACACTTCGGCGCGCGACAGTCCGGCTTTTTCCGCATCCATCGCCCAGGCCATGATCGCGGCCTGCAGGGCGTCGACACGCGGGTC
>NCIF01000059.1 GCA_002256785.1 Hydrogenophilales bacterium 17-61-9 | reverse complement strand
TTACCTATCGTAGTGGGGTGATACGAATTTTTGGCGCCGGTTACTGGCGGAAAGGCAAGGCAATCTATGAGCACAAAAATTAAATACACCGACGAGCCTCTTGAGGCCAAGGTCATTCTGGATTTTCTCCCGCCGCCCGAGGCGCTTGCATTCCGCGAAGAGGGGGTCAAGGTCACTATTGCGCTGAGCAAGAAGAGTGTCGAGTTCTTCAAGTCCGAGGCATCCAAACATCACACACAGTATCAGCGCATGATCCGGAAGCTCATCGATTCTTACGTTGACGCCCATGCGGAGCCGCGAACCCCTCGCGCCACACCGGTTACACGCAAGCGCGCGTAAGCTGCGCCCGGACTCTTGGTGATTGTTCAGGATGTTTCCCGACTACCTTGGAAACACCTCCAACCACGTTAAAATGCGGCTTTCCCCGATTGTCGCTACTCTGCCGTGAAACCCACCTTTCAGGACACCATCCTCACCCTGCAACGCTACTGGGCCGAGCGCGGTTGTGCGCTCTTGCAGCCCTACGACATGGAAGTCGGCGCCGGCACCTCGCATACGGCGACTTTTCTGCGCGCGCTCGGCCCGGAGCCGTGGAAGGCTGCGTATGTGCAGCCGAGCCGCCGCCCGAAGGATGGGCGCTACGGCGATAACCCGAATCGTTTGCAGCATTACTACCAGTTCCAGGTGGTGTTGAAGCCCGCGCCGGCGGACATTCTGGAGCTATATCTGGGCTCGCTGGAGGCGCTGGGGTTTGATCTCAAAAAAAACGACGTGCGCTTCGTCGAGGACGATTGGGAAAACCCCACGCTCGGCGCATGGGGGCTGGGCTGGGAGGTGTGGCTGAACGGCATGGAAGTGACGCAGTTCACGTATTTCCAGCAGGTCGGCGGCATTGACGTGAAGCCGATCACCGGCGAGATCACCTATGGTCTGGAACGTCTGGCGATGTATCTGCAGGGCGTGGAAAGCGTGTACGACCTGGTCTGGACCGAAGGGCTGACGTATCGCGACGTCTATCACCAGAACGAGGTCGAGCAGTCGGCCTACAACTTCGAGCACAGTGATGTCGATTTTCTGCTCGCCGCGTTTAGCGCGCACGAGAAGACCGCGCAGGAACTGATGGCGGCGCAGCTCGCGCTGCCGGGTTACGAACAGGTGTTGAAAGCCGCGCACACGTTCAACCTACTCGACGCGCGCGGCGCGATTTCTGTGACCGAGCGCGCGGCCTACATTGGCCGCATCCGCAACCTGGCGCGCGCGGTGGCGAAGAGTTATCTCGACAGCCGGGCGCGGCTGGGCTTCCCGATGGCGCCGAAGGAATGGGCAGATGAAGTCAGTGCGCAACTGGCGAAGAAGGAGGCCGCATGAGTACGCAGAATTTGCTGGTCGAACTCTTTGTCGAGGAACTGCCGCCCAAGGCACTGAAGAAGCTGGGCGAAGCCTTTGCGGAGGCACTCTACAGTTCTCTTAGTGTTCCCAGCTTGCGCATTGATGTTCCCCACTTGCTCATTAGTGGTTCTGTCTTCACCGCATTCGCGTCTCCGCGTCGCCTTGCTGTTCACATTACTAATGTGCAGACCCGTTCCCCGAATGCCCTGGTAGTACAGAAGCTCATGCCGGTCTCGGTCGGCCTCGATGCGGCTGGCCAGCCCACGCCCGCACTGGTGAAACGGCTGGCAGCGTTGGGCCTCGATGCTGCTGCCGTAGCGAGCCTCCGGCGCGAAGGCGAGGGCAAGAATGAAGCACTGTTCCACGATAGCATCGTTCCTGGTGCAACGCTCGCCGAAGGCCTGCAGAAGGCCATCGAAGCAGCGATGGCGAAGCTGCCGATTCCGAAAGTGATGACGTACCAACTGGCCGACGGCTGGAGTACGGTCAATTTCGTCCGTCCGGTGCATGGGCTGGTCGCGCTGCATGGCGCGGACGTGGTGCCGGTGTCCGTGCTCGGCTTGCAGGCCGGCCGCAACACGCAGGGTCATCGCTTCGAGGCGCGCGTCAGCCCGGTGGTGATTCAAAGCGCCGACAGCTACGCCAGCCAGTTGCAAGACGACGGCGCCGTGATTGCCAGTTTCGCTGAGCGCCGTGCCGAAATCGTTCGTCAGTTGCAGGCCGCCGCAGCGCCCCTGGACGTGACGCCGGTTGACGATGACGAACTGCTGGACGAAGTCACCGCGCTGGTCGAGCGCCCCAATGTGCTGGTCGGAAAGTTCGAGGAGGCCTATCTTGAAGTGCCGCCTGAATGCCTGATCCTGACCATGAAGGCGAACCAGAAATATTTTCCGCTGCTGGATAAAAACGGCAAGCTCACGAATCAGTTTTTGATCGTCTCCAACATCTCGCCGGACGATGCGTCGGCGGTAGTCCAGGGCAACGAACGCGTGGTGCGCCCGCGTCTGGCCGACGCCAAGTTCTTCTTCGACCAGGACCGCAAGAAAACACTCGAATCGCGTGTCATGGGTTTATCCAAGGTGGTGTATCACAATAAGCTCGGCAAGCAGGGCGAGCGCGTTGAGCGGGTGCGAGCAATTGCGCGCTGGGTGGCGGAAAAGGTCGGGGCGGACGTTAAAGCCTCTGACCGAGCTGCGCAGCTGGCCAAGGCCGACTTGCTGACTGATATGGTCGGCGAATTTCCAGAGTTGCAGGGCATCATGGGGCGCTATTACGCGCAGCACGATGGTTTGTCCGATGAGATTGCCTTTGCCATTGAGGACCACTACAAGCCGCGTTTTGCCGGAGACGGGCTGCCGTGCAGCGATGTTGGCGTGTGCGTGGCGTTAGCCGATAAGCTGGAGACGCTGGTGGGATTGTTCAGTATTGGACAGATCCCAACGGGAGATAAGGATCCATTTGCCTTGCGCCGGCATGCGTTGGGCGTGATTCGTATGCTCGTTGAGCGCGATTTGAAAATTCAAATCGAAATTTTGGTAGAGCGTGTATTTTCAGTATTGGATGATGAAAAACTTCAGCATGATTTCTGGGATACTCAACAGAAAGTAGAGCTTGCTGAAAAAATAAATAATTCCAAGGGTGCCTTGGTTGTAAATGGGTCGGGTTTTGAGAAGCGTATTTTTGATCCCAACACAGTACATCGGGTCCTCGATTTCATTTTTGACCGACTGGCAGGTTCTTTGCGCGAGCAAAGTTACAGTGCGCAAGAAATCGATGCCGTGCTGGCGCTACGCCCACCCGTACTTGCCGATATACCAAAACGACTTAACGCGGTGCGTACCTTTGCAGCTATGCCCGAAGCCCCCGCGCTTGCCGCCGCCAACAAGCGCGTCGGCAACATCCTGAAAAAGGCCGAAGGTGAAGTGGGCGCTGCAGCCGACCCGGCGCGTTTTGTTGAAGCGGCTGAAACAGCACTGTTTGCCGCGCTTAGCGAGATTGCACCCAAAGCCGATGCCGCGTTTGCAACGGGCGATTACACGACTTCGCTGCAGGCTCTGGCGGCGCTCAGGGAGCCGGTCGACGCCTTCTTCGACAGCGTGATGGTCAACGCCGACGATCCCGCCCTCAGGGCCAACCGGCTGGCGTTGCTGAACCAGTTGCGCCGGACCATGAACCGGGTAGCTGACATCTCCCGCCTGGCCGCCTAAACTCACGCCATGAAACTCATCATTCTCGACCGCGACGGCGTCATTAACATCGACTCCGTCCAGTTCATCAAGTCACCGGACGAATGGAAACCCATTCCCGGCAGCCTGGAAGCGATCGCGCGGTTGACGCGCGAGGGCTGGCGCGTGGTGGTGGCGACCAACCAGTCGGGGCTGGCGCGCGGGCTGTTCGAGATGGCGACGCTAAACGCCATTCACGCCAAGATGCACAAGGCGGTGGCGCAGGCGGGCGGGCGCATCGAGGCGGTATTTTATTGCCCGCATGCGGCCGAGATGGAGTGCGACTGCCGCAAACCCAAGACGGGACTGTTTAACGAGATCGCCACGCGTTATGGCCGCGACCTGCTGGGGGTGCCGTCGATTGGCGATTCGCTGCGTGATTTGCAGGCGGCGGCCAGCGTGGGCGCACGGCCCTTGCTGGTGAGAACCGGCAAGGGCGAGAGAACCCTGGCGGCGGGCGGCTTGCCCGAGAACACCCCGGTGTTCACCAATTTGAGCGAGGCAGTCGAACACCTGCTTGCGGCAGTGGCATGAACCTGTTCCGCTCGGTGATTTTTGCGGTCCTGCAGACCGTGCTGACGATATTTTTCAGTGTGATTGCGTTGTTCAGCTTTCCATTTTCTGCACATGTGCGCTACCAGCTGATTACCGGCTACAACCACACGGTGATCTGGCTGGCGCGTTGGGTGTTGGGGATCAAGTACGTGATTCTGGGCGCCGAAAACCTGCCGACGCAGCCGGCCATCATTCTCGCCAAGCATCAGTCGGCCTGGGAAACGGTGGCGTTTCTGTGCCTGTTTCCGCCGGTCTCGCCGGTCATCAAACAGGAACTGCTGAAGCTGCCGTTTTTTGGCTGGGCGTTCCGCATGCTTTCGCCCATCGCCATCGATCGCGGCGCCGGGCGCGAGGCGCTGAAACAGATCGTCAGCCAGGGCAAGCAAAAGCTCGCGCTGGGATTCTGGGTACTGGTGTTCCCCGAGGGCACGCGCGTCGCGCCGGGCGAAAAAGGCCGCTATGGCATCGGCGGCGGCTGGCTGGCGGCAGAATCCGGCGCGCCCATCGTGCCGGTGGCGCACAATGCCGGCGAAGTCTGGCCAAAAAACGCCTTCATCAAACGTCCCGGAACCGTCACGGTCAGCATTGGCCCCGTGATCGAGACTGCCGGCAAGAGCGGGGCTGAACTCACGCGCGAAGTGGAAGCCTGGATAGAAGGCGAAATGACGAGGTTGCCCCCTGCTGCCGCACGCCAATAGCGGTGTTTTGCAGATCGGCGATGCAGCCGTTCCGTATCAGCTGCGTCGTTCGCGTCGTCGTCGCACCCTGGGGTTGACGGTAACCGCGTGCGAAGTGCGGATACACGCCCCCAGCTGGACGCCGCGCGGCGAAATCGAACGCTATGTGATGCAGCAGCAAAGCTGGCTTGCCCGTGCCTGGACGCGCATGCAGTCGCGCGCGCCGCAAGCTGCGGCTGAACCCTTGAACGCAGTGCGTTATCTTGGACGAACGCTCAGGCTCGACATCCGGCCCGCGTTGTTCAGCGAGGTGCGTCGGCACGGCGACACTTTGCGCATCGATGCGCCGTACGATGCCGATGCCGGCGCGCTGGTCCGGGACTGGTTGCGCGGGCGCGCGGAACGGTTTTTAGCCTGGCGGCTCGCGCGTATTGCGCGGAAACTGGGGCGCACCCCCTGCCGGTTTGCGCTTTCCAACGCGCAGACGCAATGGGGCAGCTGCACCCGGCGCGGCCATATTCGCCTGAACTGGCGGCTGGTGCAGGCGCCGCTGACGTTGATCGATTACGTTGCCGCGCATGAGCTCGCGCATCTCGTTCACCTCGACCACTCGCCGCGCTTCTGGGCGCAGGTCGCCAGGCTGTGTCCCGATGCGCTTGCGCGACGCGCCGAGTTGCGCACAATGGGCGCTTCTCTGTTTCTTGTTTAACGACAGCCTGATTTAACTTTAGCGGGGTTCGACCACGATGCGTATCCTTCACACCATGCTGCGCGTCGGCGATCTGGATCGCTCGATTGATTTCTATACAAGCGTTCTGGGCATGAAACTGTTGCGCCGCAAGGATTACCCCGGCGGCAAGTTCACCCTCGCTTTTGTTGGCTACGACACCGAGGACCGTGCGGCGGTACTCGAGCTGACCTACAACTGGGGGGTCGACACATACGAAGTCGGCAGCGGCTACGGCCACATCGCCATTGAGGTCGAAGACGCCTACGCGGCGTGCGATGCCGCTGCGGCGAAAGGCGGCAAAGTGCTGCGCCCGGCCGGGCCGATGTCGCATGGCACGACAGTGATTGCCTTCATCGCGGACCCGGACGGCTACCCGATCGAGTTTATCCAGCAGGGCACAGCGGGGTGGACACGGGAACCGGCAGCATGAATGACGGCTGCCCGCGCGTAGCCTGGCTGGCGAGCCGATCGCTTTGCTAATCAGGGGCGCCGGCGATGCGGGTCACTTGATCTGGCCGGATCGCGCCAAGGCCTGAGCGTTTTTCGACATCTTGCGCCGCCTCGATTTTGTCGCGAGAACGCCGCATTCACGCAACCCGTGGCTACCCTAACCCGGGGTCGTCAGGCGCCGGGCAATGGATTCATAGGCAGAAAGCGACAAGGCCTCTGCGCGCAGGCCGGCGTCAATGTTCAAGGCGACAAAGTCTTCGGGTTTGAGCAGGCTGCCGAGGGTGTTCTTCAGGGTTTTGCGCCGTTGCGAAAAGGCCGCCGCGACAACGCGTGCAAATACCTGCTCGTTGAGCGCGACGACTTCATCCGGTTTTTTCGGGATCAGGCGAACCACCGCGGAATTGACTTTGGGGGGCGGGTTGAACGCCGTGGGGGGCACATCCAGCAGCCATTCCAGATGAAAGCGGCGCTGCAGCATCACGGTCAACCGGCCATAATCGTTGGTGGCAGGTTCGGCGACCATGCGCTCGACCACTTCCTTCTGCAACATGAAATGCAGGTCGCGGATGTGTCCGGAAAATTCGATCAGGTGAAACAGCAACGGGGTGGAAATGTTGTAGGGCAGGTTGCCGATAATGCGCAAGTCGTGACCCAGCGCGCCAAAATCGAATTTCAGCGCATCGCAGCTGTGTACCGTGAGGCGATCGGCCGGCCAGGCTCTTTGCAGGCGGGCGACGATGTCGCGGTCGAGCTCGACCGCATGCAGGTGCGGCAGGCAGTCGAGCAGGGGTTTGGTCAACGCGCCCAGCCCGGGTCCGATTTCCACGACCGTTTCGCCCGGCTGCGGATGAATCGCGTGAACGATGGCGTGGATGATGCTGTCGTCGATGAGGAAGTTCTGGCCGAAGCGCTTGCGGGGGGTGTGCATTTTTAGGGGCTAGGAGATAGGGGCTAGGAGATAGGGGCTAGGGGGTTAGAGAAGCGCGGCAAAGCCGCACGCTCCCTAATTCCTAGCCCCCAGATCCTAACCCCTTCTTCGCAACTATCTCCATCGCGACTTCAATTGCCGTCAACAGGCTGCCGGCTTCGGCCCGTCCGCTGCCGGCGAGGTCGAGGGCGGTGCCATGGTCGACCGACGTGCGGATGAAGGGCAGGCCCAGGGTGATGTTCACCCCGGCGCCGAAGCTGGCGTATTTGAGCACGGGCAGCCCTTGGTCGTGATACATCGCCAGCACGGCGTCGCAGTGTTCGTGGCGGATGCGCGAGAACAGGGTGTCGGCGGGCAGCGGACCGACGAGATTCAGGCCTTGTGCGCGCAGGCGGTCGAGTGCGGGCTCGATGATGTCGATTTCCTCGCGTCCCAGGTGGCCCGATTCGCCCGCGTGTGGATTGAGTCCTGCCACCAGAATGCGCGGCAGGGCGATGCCGAATTTGTTCTGCAGGTCGTCATGCAGTATGCGGATGACTTCGGTGAGCAACTCGGGCGTGAGGGCGTCGGCCACCTCGCGCAAGGGCAGGTGAGTGGTGGCGAGCGCAACGCGCAAGCCGCCGCCGGCCAGCATCATCACGACTTTTTGCGTGCCGCTGCGGTCGGCCAGGTATTCGGTATGGCCGGTAAAGGCAAAACCGGCGTCGTTGATGATGCCCTTGTGTACCGGCGCGGTGACGACTGCGTGGTAGGCGCCGTCCATGCAGCCCGCAAGCGCGGCGTCCAGCAAGGCCAGGACGTGGGCGCTGTTGCGCGCATCGAGCATGCCCGGGGTAACCGGGGCGGCGACGGGAATGTGGCGTACATGCAGCGTGCCCGGTTGATGCGCGGGGACGGCTTCGCTCGTGATGAAGTTGACCCGGACATCGAGTTGCGCGGCGCGGGCCCGCAGGACGTCAATATCGCCCAGGACCGATAGCCGGCAGGGCAATTCCTGGTGCGACAGTGCAATGCAGAGATCGGGGCCGATCCCGGCAGGCTCGCCCGCAGTCAGGGCGAGGGTGGGCAGGCTTACGGCTTCGCTCACCCTGGTTCGGCTCAATTGATGGGACGCAGTTCGACGTAAGCCGAGTCGCGAATTTGCCGTACCCAGTCCTCAAACGCTTCTTCGGCCTTGCGTTCGCGAATGGCCTGGCGTGCCAGCAGTTTCTGGCGCTCCTGGGTGACATCCTGATTGCGTCGCTCCAGCACTTGAATCAGGTGCCAGCCGAATGGGGACTGGATGGGGGCGCTCACCTCACCCGGCTTCAATGCATCCATTGCCTGTTCGAAATCGGGCACGGTGTCGCCGGGGTTGACCCAGCCAAGCTCGCCCCCCTTCGATGCGCTGCCATCCTCGGAATGCAGCTGCGCCAGCTCCCCGAACTTCACGCCGTTGTCGATGCGCTCCTTGAGCTGCAACAGGCGGGTGCGGGCGTCGGATTCCGAAGTCAGCTCATTGGTCTTGATCAGAATGTGACGCGCATGCGTTTGGGTGACGTTGAGGGTGGCATCGAGCCCGCGCTTGTCGTAGAGCTTGAGGATGTGAAAGCCGTTGCTGCTTTTCAGCAGCGGGCTGGTCTGGCCGGGCTGCATGGATTTCAGGGTATCCACAAACAGCGAAGGCAGCTTGCCGCTGGCACGCCAGTCGAAGCCTCCACCCTGCAGCGCATTGGGCGCATCGGAGTAGCTGGCGGACAACTGGGCAAAGTCGGCGCCCTGTGCAAGCTGGGCGAGGACGTCTTCGGCGCGGGCGCGACGTGTCTGAATTTGCTCGGGGGAGGCGTTTTCCGGCACGGTAACCAGAATGTGCGCGAAGTTGTATTCCGTTTCCACCCCCTGTTGCGTCAGCGTCTGCAGATAGCCTTCGATTTCGGCATCGCTCACTGAAATACGGTTATCGACGTCACGCTCGCGTGCCCGTGCGATCAGGATTTCGTTGCGTATGGTGGTGCGCAGGCTATCGAGGGTCATGCCATCGCGGGTCAGCGCTGCTTGCAGTCCGGCCATGTCGAGCTTGTTCTGTGCGGCAATGCGCTGCAAGGCGCGCTCGGTCTGAGTCGGGTCGACCCGCACGCCCGTGCTGCGCGCATGTTGCTGCAGCGCCAGTTCGGTGACCATGCGTTCGAGGAGCTGCTTTTCAAGTACGTCCCGCTGCGGCAGCGGGGTGTTTTGCTTGGACAGCTTCTGCGTCACTTCGTTATACCGCCGGGCGAGCTCCTGCCGCGTGATGACTTCGTCGTTAACGACTGCGACGATATGGTCGAGCGGCGTGACGGCAGCCTGCGCGGGCAGCGAGGCCGATGCGGCTATCAACATCACCAGCATCGCAAGGGGGCGGCGCCATTCAGGGCGTTTGAAGATTGTCATTGCTAGGCCTGTATCCGGGAATGCTATGTTTCAAAACATCGAGCGGGTTGGAGCCTAAACGCCCCATGCCGCTCAACTCCAATTGGAAGAACACTGCGTCAGTCGACTGGTTTTCCTTGGTGGCCAGGCGCTGAAAAACGCCGCGCACTGCCCAGCAACCGCCATTGTATTCAAGTCCTGCCAGGCCTTCGACCAGCTTTTTGTCCTGGAAAGAATAGTTGTAGCGGAACATGCCATACCAGCGGCGACCCAGCGGCCATTGCGCGGACAAGTCAATCTGTTCGGTCGCCTGGTCAATGAAGCGGTAGCCCAAGTTCAACGCGCGACCCGGACCGGGGCGGTAGGACGCCCCCAGGTTGCGGCGAATCGTGGCGCCGTTCTGCGTATTGAATTGCCAGGCGGTATTGATGCGCCAGTCGCGTGTGATCTGCCCGCTCACGGCGGCAAGCAGGTCGGTGGCGTTGCTGGTGCGCGCTGCAACGCCGGGCAGCGTGACCTGCTGGGCGCTGAAATAGTAGCGCTGGCCAAGCGTGACCTGCAGACGTTCCAGACCGCTGGACGCCTCCGTGAAACGGCTGGTGACCGCGACCGTCAGCTGGTTGGCATCGTTAATCCGGTCGCCGCCGATGAACTGGTTTTCAGTGAACATTTGCGCATAGTTGAAATCAAGCTGTGCGCTATCGAAAACCGGTATTGCTTCCTGGTCGCGGTAGGGCGCGAAAACATAGTAGGCACGCGGCTCGAGCGTCTGTTCATAATCATTGCCCGCAAACCGGACGGGGCGGTCGAACGTGACGCCGCTGTCGAGGCTGAAGATGGGCAGGTTGCGCTTGATATTCTGCCTGGCAGCGCTGTCGTCCAGCGCGTAATAGCTGCTGTGCCAGCCGATTTGCGGAGTGAGAAAGCCGAAAGAGTTGGTGAGCGGCAGACGCACAGTGGGATAGGCCAGCACGCGCGTCCCTTCAGTCCGCGTCGCGTGCGCAAAACGGGTGGCCTCGGTTTCCAGCTTGAACTCCAGGCCATTGTCCAGGGTGTGCGTCATGCCCAGGCGCGCATGGGGCAGCCGTGCATAAGGCTCGACAATGGCCGTGGGCGCGGAGGAGTCCTGCAGCGTCTGGAAGGTTTGCGCGCGCAGTTCGGCATTCCAGTTGGCGTGCTGCGTCGTCAGCCAGGCTTCGCGATTGAGGCTGGAAATCGAGGTGGAAGAAATGAGGTTGGACAGATCGCGAAAATAATCGTTATCCGAGACCCGGTTGAAGTTCATGCCGGCCAGCGTGCTGGCATTCAGGCGGTATTCATTTTTAAGCGCCAAGCTCCAGCGCGACCGGTCGGCTTCGTTGTCGTCCGGTAAATATTCAAGGCGATTCTCGCCACGGACTTTATCCAGCAGGTAACGGAATTCCCCGCCCAGCTGGACTCCGCGTTTGGACAGCAGGCGGGGATAGAGCGTGGCGTCGTAGTTGGGCGCGAGGTTGAGATAATACGGCGCCAGAATGTCGAGCCCGCTGCGTTCGGTGGTGCCGAAGGTGGGCGCCAGCATGCCGGTCTTGCGCGCATTGTTCAGCGGGAAGTCCATCCAGGGGGTGTACAGGATCGGCACGCCCAGAAAGCGCAAGGTGGCATTGCGCGCGGTGCCCACATTGCGGGTCTTGTCGAGATCTAGATTTTTTACCTTGAGGAACCAGTCGTCATTGTCGGCCGAACACGTGGTGTAAGTCGCATCCTTCAGCGTGTAGCGATATTTGTCGATGAAATCAATGCGCTCGGCATTGCCGCGACCCGGCTGGTCGGTGAGCTGGTAGACCGGCTGGGTCAGCTCGCCGCTGTAATCGTTGATATTGAGCCTGAGCGAATCGCCCTCAACCAGCAGCGTGGGCTGTTCCATGCGAACCTGGCCCCTGGCCTGAACCTGACTGAGCGTGGTGTCGTAGCGCAGCCAGTCGGCAAAGAAGTTGTTGCCCGCCTGCCGGGCTTCCACTCGACCGCTGGCTTCGATGACGTTGGGCGCGGTCGATTCGATGCGGTCGGCGGACACAAACATCGGCCCCGCCTTGCCGGCCGCCGTCGAGCCCGATAATTCGACATCCTTTTTCAATACGAGTCCATCCGCTGCCGCTGTACCGACAGCGAGGAGCAACGCGATAGACGTAAAGCCAGGCAAGTGGGTCAAGCGATGTAAAATCCGGGCAAAGGTTAATTGGAACAGCATTATTCGGAGCAATATGGCAGTGGATCGTTTGCAAGCATTAAAGGCCTGGGCCGCATTACAGCTCGGGGCGGAATCGATTGAAATCGTCCCGGCTTCGGCGGATGCCAGCTTCCGCCGCTACTTCCGCGTTGCCTTAAATCAAGGCGGCGCCAAAGAACGCGATTATATCGTGATGGACGCGCCCACGGCGCATGAGGATTGCCGACCGTTTATTACAGTCGCCCGCCTGTTTGCCGATGCGGGTGTGCATGTGCCGCAGGTCATGGCGCAGGATCTGCAACAGGGCTTCCTGCTGCTAACCGATTTGGGTGATATCACTTACCTGTCGGCGCTGAACCAGGCCGCGCTCGCCCCCCCGGAACCCGCGCTGGCCAGTCCTTACCCGGTCGCACCTGGTTTGTCCGTGGCGCGTGAACTGTATCTGGCCTCGAATGATGCGCTGATCCGTATCCAGCTGGCCAGCCGTCCGGGTGTGTTGCCCGAATACGATCGGGCCTTGCTCACCCGCGAGTTGATGCTGTTTCCCGAGTGGTATGTCGGCAAACATCTGGGTGCGGAATTGACGCATGAACAAACGGCAACATTGAATGCCACGTTTGAATATCTGCTGGCCAACACCCTCGCGCAACCGCAGGTGTTTGTGCATCGCGACTGGCATTCGCGCAATTTGATGGTGAGCGAGCCGAATCCCGGCATTCTCGACTTCCAGGATGCGGTTTATGGCCCCATCACCTACGACCTCGCCTCGATTTACCGTGACGCCTATATCCAGTGGGATGAGGAATATCAGCTCGACTGGGTGATTCGTTACTGGGAAAAAGCGCGTGCCGCCAGATTGCCGGTGCGCGAGGACTTTGGCGACTTCTGGCGCGATTTCGAATGGATGGGCGCGCAGCGTCATATCAAGATTCTCGG
>NCIF01000058.1:12607-13299 GCA_002256785.1 Hydrogenophilales bacterium 17-61-9 | reverse complement strand
TTCATCTCGGATGCCCCTTTCCGTTCAGTGGTTGTAGAACCTCCACTTTGGCACATTGATGCCGTAGGTTGGGGGCGTCCATCCCATTGAGCGCAGCGCAACAATCCAGTCCGTGGATGGGCGCGAAGCACCTTTGATGGTTAAAACTTCAATACGCTGAAGACCGCTGGCCGGGGGTAGCCCGGCCAGCGGTTCCCGGTACCGCGGCACTTTAACTACTCAGCCGTCACTTGCACTTCATCTCCGGCGTCAGCTTCATCCACTTTTCCAGCCAGTTCTTCGCCCGCTCGCGCGCATGCCGCGCAGCAATTTTCTCTTCCGGCGTCTGGTCGGGGCGGAAGTCGAATGCGCGCCGCGCCATCGGGTATTCCTGCCATTCCACCGGCACGCCGCGTTCCCAGAGGGCTTAGAACGCGCGGCCGCCGTTCGTGCGGCGCAGCTCGTAATCGGCGTCGCCGATGAGGTAGAGCACCGGGGTGGTGATTTGCATGATTTCGGGCGCGATGCGGAACAGCTGATCCGGCTCGGGTGCGTTGGGATTCTGCATGTGGCCGTAATAGCTGACGATGGCGGCGATGTCCGGGCCGCGCTTGGCGGCGAGGCGGATGGCGTAATACGGGCCGCGCGACAGGCCGACGATGCCGACCTTGCCCTTGCAGGCGTTCGGCAGCGACTTCAAATAGTCGAGTCCG
>NCIF01000058.1:0-12564 GCA_002256785.1 Hydrogenophilales bacterium 17-61-9 | reverse complement strand
GCTTCGACGTCCATTTCGGTGTCGGGATTGTGCGCCGAGGGCCAGCGTTCGATGAAGCGGCCGCTTTGCCAGTCGGGCGCGACGACGAGAAAGCCCTGTTCGGCGAGTTCGCGCACGTGCGCGCGCTCGTCGCCTTCGTAGCCGCGCTTGGCGTGGATGAACAGCACGGGCGGGAAGGGGCCCTTGCCCGCGGGTTGGGCAATTTCGACCGGAACCTCCGAGCCGTCGGCGGCCTTGATGGTGGTTTTGCTCAGTTCGACGGTATTGGCGAAGGCCGGCGCGGCGAGCGCCGATGCTAAGATGGCGCCTGCGATGACGAGTCTTTTCATGGTTTTCTCTGGCTGTTTTTCATGCGCTTATTTTAGTTCAGCGCGCCTGGTTTCCTGCGCCGTCCAAAAGTACCCCAATGCATGGGACGCTGCGTTGAGGGATCACTGTCAAAAATGGCGACCGTGAACGCGTCTTTCGACGAACCGACGATTCCACCTCGCGTACGGCGCGCCTTGGCGGCCGTATGGGTTTCGTTGGGCTTGCATGCGGCGGCGATCGCGCTGATACAGGTTGCGCCGCCGGGGGCGGTCAGTTCGAACGGACCCGTTATCGAGGCGCGTCTGGTATCGGGCGATGCGCAGGTTGCAGCGACGGAAACGCCCGTTGATCCGGCCGATGCGGCGCCTGTGCTCACGCCGGATGCGTGGGCCGAAGTCTTGCCTGCGCCCCCGGCCGTATTCCCGCCTGACGCCGCGCAGCCTGCGGCGGCGGTGCCTGCCGAGCCTGCGCCCGCCCCCGCGCTGGCCATCACCAGTGCGGTCGACCTGATTTATTACAGCATGCGCGAGATCGACGTGCTGCCACGCGCATTGCGCGAGATCGTGCCGGGCTATCCGGAGGACGCTGACCGTCAGCGGCTGTCGGGCACGGTGCGTTTGCGGTTAGAGCTCGAAGCCGATGGCCGCGTCAGCGACATCGAAGTCGTGAGCGCCGACCCGCCTGGCGTGTTCGAGGATTCGGCAGTCAAGGCGTTTCGCGATGCACGATTCACCCCCGCCCTGAAAAACGGGCGTCCGGTTCGGGTGTGGGTGATGGTTCCAGTGGAATACGACTGGGAAGGGCGCCCGCGCTAAGTCCTCCGTGTTGGCACGCCAGCGAAACGGGCGATTTTCCGATATTCATTTTTGCCCGGCCGTCGGCCGCCAGCGCCGCAGCAGCAGCGCATTGCTCACCACGCTGACGCTGGAGAACGCCATCGCCGCGCCGGCGATCACCGGGTTCAGCAGGCCCGCCGCCGCGAGCGGTATCCCCACCACGTTGTAAATGAACGCCCAGAACAGGTTCTGCCGGATCTTGGCGTAGGTGCGTCTGGAAATGTCGATGGCATCGGCCACCAGCGCCGGGTCGCCGCGCATCAGGGTGATGCCGGCGGTGTGCATGGCAACGTCGCTGCCGCTGCTCATGGCAATGCCGACATCGGCGGCGGCGAGCGCAGGGGCGTCGTTGATGCCATCGCCCACCATCGCCACCGTCTGGCCGTTTTTCTTGAGCCGGCCCACCTGTTCGGCCTTGTCGGCGGGCAACACTTCGGCCATCACGCTGTCGATGCCGAGCGCGGCCGCGGCCACGCCGGCGGCGCCGCGGTTGTCGCCGGTGAGCATCACGGTGGCAATGCCCAGTGCCTTGAGCCGGGCAATGCCTGCGGCCGCTGTGGGTTTGACCGCATCGCCAAATGCCAGCAGCCCGATGGCGTGGCGGTCGCTGGCGCGCGCGAGCCACGAAACGGTGCGGCCCTCGGCTTCCAGTCTGTTTGCCGCGGTTTCCAGTGCGGTGGTCGCCACTGCGCTGTCCTGCATCAGCCGGCGGTTGCCGAGCCAGTAGGTTACGCCTGCAATTTCGCCCGAGATGCCGCGCCCCGGCAGGGTCTGATGCGCGGAGGCGAGTGGGGGCGTCAAGCCAGCGTGTTGGGCTTCGGCGAGCACGGCGTGGGCGAGCGGGTGCGCACTGCCGGTTTGCAGGGCGGCGGCCAGTGTCAGCACATCGTGCCCGGTACTGCCCTCGGCGGCCAGGGTGGCGGTGACGTGCGGCGTGCCGTCGGTGAGCGTGCCGGTCTTGTCGAACACCACGGCGCCGATTTTGTGCGCCAGCTCCAGCGCTTCGGCGTCCTTGATCAAAATGCCGTGGCGCGCGGCGACGCCGGTGCCCGCCATGATCGCGGTTGGCGTGGCGAGACCCAGCGCACAGGGGCAGGCAATCACCAGCACCGCCACCGCGTTGAGAATGGCTTGTTCGACATTGCCGCCCAGCGCCCACCAGCCGATGAAGGTCACCAGCGCGATGACCATCACCACCGGCACGAACACCGCGCTGACCTTGTCCACCAGGCGCTGGATCGGCGCCTTGGCCGCCTGCGCGTTTTCCACCAGCCGGATGATGCGCGCCAGCGTGGTTTCGCTGCCAATTGCAGTGGTGCGCGCGATTAGCAGGCCGTGCGCGTTGATCGCGCCGCCCGTTACTTTGTCACCCGCCTGCTTGTCGACCGGCATGGATTCGCCGGTGAGCATGGATTCGTCGATCTGGCTGTGGCCTTCCGTGATGACGCCATCGACGGGGACGCGTTCGCCTGGACGAATAACGACGTGGTCGTCGAGCTTGATCGATTCGATCGGCACATCGCGGTCGACGCCGTCAGTGCGCACGCGGGCGGTGAGCGGGCGCAGGGCCTGCAACGCGCGGATGGCCTCGGTGGTCTGGCGCTTGGCGCGGGCTTCCAGCCATTTGCCGAGCAGCACCAGACTGATCACCACGGCCGACGCTTCAAAGTAAAGGTGCGGCATGGCTTCCGTGCGCGCGAGCAGCAGGTATACGCTCAGGCCATACGCCGCGCTGGTGCCCACCGCCACCAGCAGGTCCATGTTGCCGCTGCCGGCGCGCAGGGCTTTCCAGCCGGCGCGATAAAAACGCGCGCCGAGCCAGAACTGCACCGGCGTGGCCAGGGCCATTTGCAGCCAGCCCGGCAACATCCAGTGCGCGCTGAACAGGGCGCCGAACATGGGCACTGTGAGCGGTAGCGATAGCAGTATGGCCAGCGCCACCGGCCACCAGTCGGGAAGGCTGCGCGTGGGCGATGCTGACGCCACCCCTGTGGCTGGCGTCGCGCCATAGCCGGCGCGTTCCACCGCGGCAATCAGCGCGGGCAATGCCGTGCCCCTGACAACCTTGAGGGTGGCCTGCTCGGTCGCCAGGTTCACGCTGGCTTCGAGCACGCCCGGCGTTTTGTCGAATGCTTTTTCCACCCGTGCCGAACAGCTGGCGCAGGTCATGCCGGCGATGTCGAGGGTGAAGGATTCGGTGGGCACGCTGAACCCGGCTTTTTCGATGGCGGATTGCACCGCGGCAACATCCGCCGCACCCGAAATCGTTGCGGTTTCGGTCGCCAGATTCACCGTGGCGTCGGTCACACCCGGTACCTGTTTCAATACTTTTTCCACGCGCGCGGCGCAGCTGGCGCAGGTCATGCCGTCTATGCCGACAGCGAGGGTGCAGGCGTTGGGTGCGTTCATCTGGCGCTACAGAAAAGTTCGGACGGGCGGAACGCAAACCTTAGCATTGCGGCAAGGTCAAGCGCTCGGGTGGGTGCGGCGGTTCAGCGGCGGACGCTGATGAGCGGATAGTCTTTCGGCAGCAGCACCCACATGCGGCCGCGCTGTTTCATGCGGCCAGCCAGTTCGCCCGCTGCATTGCCAAACCCCCAGAAATAGTCGGCGCGTACGCCGCCGCGGATGGCGCTGCCGGTGTCCTGCGCCATCACCAGCCGGTTCAGGGGCTGCGGCGAGTTGGGCTGGGTGGTGGCGAGGAACACGGGCGCGCCCAGCGGCAGGAAGCGGGGGTCGACTGCAATGGAACGTTCCCCCGTCAGCGGCACACCCAGCGAACCGAGCGGACCCGGCAAGCCATTGGGGAGCTCGCGGAAAAACACGTAGCTCGGGTTGCTGGCGAGCAGGCCAGGCAGCTTGTCGGGATTTTTTGCGCCCCAGTTCTTGATGCCCTGCATCGAGGCCTGCTCCAGCTTGAGCTCTCCGCGCTCGATCAGCAGCTTGCCGATCGACCGGTAGGGGTGACCGTTCTGGTCCGCATAGCCGACCCGCATGTGGGAGCCGTCGGGCAGTTCGATCCGGCCCGAACCCTGAATTTGCAGGAAGAACAAATCCACCGGGTCGTTGGCCCAGGCGACGGGCTTGCCGGCGAAGCCGCCATTTGCGGACTCGATTTCCTTGCGCGTAGGGTAGGGGACAATCTTGTTGCCCACCAGTTTGCCGCGCAGGCGCAAGCCTTTCAATTCAGGGTGGATGCTTGAGAGTTCCACCGAAATGAGATCGTCCGGCGCGGCATGCAGCGGGAAGCGCGCGCGCGAAGTGCGCACACGGTCTCCCTTTAACAGGGGCTCGTAGTAACCCGTGACCAGGCCTTCGGCGCTGCCGTCTTCCTGCGTGGCCTGATAGGGCTGGAAACGTTGCTCGAAAAACGTCCGGACCGTAGTGTCATCGGGTGTCGCCAGGCTGGCCGCGTCGGTGCACACGCCCTGCCACGCCGTCCGTTTGACCAGCGTCGAACAGCTTTGCAGGAACGCCGGCCAGGCCTCGCTGACCGCATCGTCTTTCCATGACGACACCGCACGCCATTCCACCGGCTTGAGCGTGGGGTAAGCCGCGGCAGGCGTGGGAATGGGCGCGGGCGGCGACGGTTGCGGAACCGCGACCGGCTGCGGCAAAGGAACAGAGACCGGCGCAGGAACAGGCAAGGGCGCAGGCGGTTCCGCCGGCGGCCGCACCGCACAGGCCGACAACAACAGGGCGAACAGCCACGGACTTGCGCGTAACAGCATCACGGGTGAAGATGGTTCACATCAAAAACATGCGTCGAGTATAACAATGGAAAGCATATCGTAATGGGAAGCCAGGGGCTGGAATGGCTGTTGCTGGAAGCCGGAATTGCGTTGGGGCTGTTCATTTTCATCGTGTGGTGGACGATGAAGAAGTAGGAAAAGTTCAGCGGCCTTGTCCGGTCAATGCAACACGCGCGGCATCGACAGGGTGAACTTTGGAATCTCGGCGTCGAACTTGATGCCGTCTTCCGCCACCATCTGGTAGGTGCCATGCATGGTGCCAACCGGCGTCGCCATTGCAGTGCCGCTGGTGTATTCGAAACTTTCGCCCGGCTGCAGCAGCGGCTGCTCGCCCACCACCCCCAGACCTTTGACTTCCTGGGTGACGTTTTCCGCGTCGGTGATGGTCCAGTGGCGCGAGATCAACTGTGCGGCCACGGTGCCGGTGTTGGCGATGGTGATGGTGTAGGCAAACACGTAACGATCGGACGCGGGGTCGCTCTGTTCGGCCAGATACGCCGTGCTCACAGTGATGCTGATGTGATATTTGCTGCTTTCTGCCACGAGAATGCTCAACTGAATGGAATGCGGCCAGTGTAACGCAATGGCGCGGCAGACTGCTAAAATGGCGGGGTTTTCTCAAAATCCCGGAGCCTCACATGACGTACCGCATCGCACCGTCCATCCTGTCCGCCAACTTCGCCAAGCTGGGCGAGGAAGTCGACATGGTCCTCGCCGCAGGCGCCGACATCGTTCACTTCGACGTGATGGACAACCACTACGTGCCCAACCTGACCATCGGCCCGCTGGTGTGCGAAGCGCTGCGCAAGCACGGCGTCACCGCGCCGATCGACGTGCACCTGATGGTGAAGCCGGTCGACCGCATCATTCCCGACTTCGCCAAGGCCGGCGCGACCTACATCACCTTTCACCCGGAAGCGTCCGAGCACATCGACCGCACCATCGGCCTGATCAAGGAAAACGGCTGCAAGGCCGGCCTGGTGTTCAACCCGGCCACCCCGCTCGACGTGCTGGAATACACGCTCGACAAGATCGACATGGTGCTGCTGATGTCGGTCAACCCCGGCTTCGGCGGCCAGAAGTTCATCCCCTACGTGCTCGACAAGGCGCGCGCCGTGCGCAAGATGATCGACGACCGCGGTCTCAAAGTGAACATCGAAATCGACGGCGGCGTCGGCCCCGCCAACATCGCCGAAGTGGCACGCGCCGGCGTGGACACCTTCGTGGCCGGCTCGGCCATCTTCGGCGCCGCCAAGGACAGCGATCCGCAGCGTTATAACAGCGTCATCGCCGCGATGCGCGCGGAACTGGCGAAGGTCTGAACTGCGTAGGGGTCAGGATTCAGGGGTCAGAGGCCAGGGGGCTTTGTGCTTCGCGCCTTTGAATCTGAGCGCGGCCTGTGGCCGCACATCCCCTGAATCCTGGTCCCTGAACCCTGATACCTGAAAATATGAACTTCCCGATTCCGATCAAAGCCGTCGTCATCGATCTCGACGGCACCCTGTTGCATACCGCCCCCGATCTGGCCCACGCCGCCGAGCTGATGATGGCCGAGCTGGGCAAGCCCTGCCCGTCGCTGGAGACCATTTCCACCTACATCGGCAATGGCGTGTCGCGGCTGGTCAAGCGCGTGCTCACCGGCGAAATGGATGCCGAGCCCGATGCCGCATTGTTCGAGCAAGCCATCGCGTCGTACCACAAGCATTACGGCGCGCATGTGTCGCTGCATTCGCGTCCGTTCGAAGGCGTGGTCGAAGGCCTCGACGCCTTCAAGGCGATGGGCGTGCACGTGGCCTGCATCACCAACAAGGCCGCAGCGTTTACGCATCCGCTATTGAAGGACACCGGCCTCATCGATTATTTCGAACTGATTCTGTCCGGCGATTCGCTGCCCAGGCGCAAGCCCGATCCGCTGCCGCTGTTGCACGCCTGCGAGGTGTTCAAGGTGAAACCGGCCGAGCTGTTGCTGATCGGCGATTCGCTCAACGACACCCAGGCCGCGCGCGCGGCGGGTTCGCCTGTGTTTTGCGTGCCCTACGGCTACAACCGCGGCCGCCCGGTCAGCGAGCTTGATCTGGATGCGGTGGTGCCGACGCTCGCCGAGGCGGCGCGGATGGTGGTGAAGGCGTAATGGCGAGGGGTCAGGATTCAGGGGGCGTGCCGCCGATGGCGGCGCTCGTCTTGAAAAGGCGCGTAGCTCATTCCCTGACCCCTGAATCCTGACCCCTGAAAAATGACTGAACAAGACTTCTTTGACCTCGCCCGACAGGGCTTCAACCGGATCCCGCTGGTGCGCGAGCTGCCCGGCGATCTGGAAACGCCGCTGTCGGTGTATCTCAAACTCGCCAATGCGCCCTATGCCTATCTGCTGGAATCGGTGGTGGGCGGCGAACGCTTCGGGCGCTATTCGTTTATCGGCTTGCCGGCGCGCACGGTATTGCGGGTGCGCGCGCACCTGCTGACGGTGGAAACCGACGGCCGCGTGGTCGAAGAGTACAACCTGCCCGACCCGCTGGCGTTCATTGCCGAATTCCAGGCGCGCTTCAATGCCGCACCGGTTGCCGGACTGCCGCGTTTTACTGGCGGGCTGGCGGGCTACTTTGGCTACGACACCATCCGTTACATAGAAAAACGCCTTGCCGACACGCACAAGGATGACGTGCTGCATACGCCGGACATCCTGTTGATGCTGACCGAAGAGCTGGCGGTGTTCGACAATCTGGCCGGCAAGCTTTATCTGATTACCCACGCCGACCCGATGCAGCAGGATGCTTACGCGCAGGGGCATTTGCGCTTGCAGGCGTTGACCGGGCAATTGCTGGCGCCGGCGACGCTCCCGGTCGAACCGGTCACCGACACCGCCGAGCCGACCTCCGAGTTTGGCGAGGCCGGGTTCAAAGCGGCGGTGCAAAAGGCCAAGGATTACATCGCGGCAGGCGACGTGATGCAGGTGGTGATTTCCCAGCGTATGGCGCGACCGTTTGCGGCCTCGCCGCTGTCGCTGTATCGCGCGCTGCGCAGTCTCAATCCGTCGCCCTACATGTTTTATTACGACCTTGGCGGATTCCACATCGTCGGTTCGTCGCCCGAAATCCTGGTGCGGCTGGAAGGCGATACCGTCACCTTGCGGCCCATCGCCGGCACCCGCCCGCGCGGGCTCACGCGCGAGGACGATCAGCGTCTGGCTGAGGAATTGCTGGCCGATCCCAAGGAGTGCGCCGAGCATCTGCAACTGCTGGATCTGGGGCGCAACGACACCGGGCGCGTCGCCGTCACCGGCAGCGTCAAGGTCACCGAGCACATGCAGATCGAGCGCTATTCGCATGTCATGCACATCGTCTCCAACGTCGAGGGCAAGCTGAAACCGGGCTTGTCCGCGCTCGATGTGCTGCGCGCCAGCTTCCCCGCCGGCACCGTTTCCGGCGCGCCCAAGGTGCGGGCGATGGAAATCATCGACGAGCTCGAGCCGAGCAAGCGCGGCATCTACGCCGGCGCGGTGGGTTACCTCGGTTTCAACGGCGACATGGACCTGGCGATCGCCATCCGCACCGCCGTGATCAAGAACGGCATGCTGTATGCGCAGGCCGGCGCCGGCATCGTCGCCGATTCGGTGCCTGACAACGAATGGATTGAAACCCTGAACAAAGCCCGTGCCGTGATCCGTGCAGCCGAATTGGCGCAGGCGCGGTTCGGTGGGGAGGTGGAGTAATCATGCTGCTGATGATCGACAACTACGACAGCTTCACCTACAACCTGGTGCAGTATTTCGGCGAACTGGGCGAAGACGTCAAGGTCGTGCGCAACGACGAAATCGACCTCGCCGGCATTGCCGACTTGCGCCCCGACCACATCGTCGTGTCGCCCGGCCCCTGCACGCCGAACGAAGCCGGCGTATCGGTGCCGCTGATCAGGGAATTCGCCGGCAAGACGCCGATCCTCGGGGTCTGCCTCGGCCACCAGAGCATCGGCCAGGCCTTCGGCGGCAAAATCGTGCGCGCCAGGGAACTGATGCACGGCAAGACCTCGATGATCCATCACCTGGACACGGGGGTCTTCAAGGGCCTGCCCAATCCCTTCCGCGCCACCCGCTATCACTCGCTGGTGATCGAGCGCGAAACATTGCCGGATTGCCTGGAGATCACCGCATGGACCGATGACGGCGAGATCATGGGGGTGCGCCACAAAACGCTGGCGGTCGAGGGGGTGCAGTTTCATCCCGAATCCATCCTCACCGAACATGGCCACGCCATGCTGGCCAACTTTCTGAAGGAGCGGGTGTGATTCAGTACAAGGATATCCTCACCCTGCTGCTCGATCGCCACGACCTGCCGCGCGACACCATGCTCGCCGCGATGCGCGCGCTGATGGGCGGCGAGTACACGCCGGCGCAGATTGCCGGTTTTCTGGTGGCGTTGCGGATGAAGGGCGAGACCGTGACCGAAGTCGCCGCCGCCGCCGCCGTCATGCGCGAGCTGTCGGTCAAGGTGCCGCTCGCAGGTGTCGATCATCTGGTCGACACCTGCGGCACCGGCGGCGACGGCGCGCACACCTTCAATATTTCCACCGCGGCAGCATTTGTCGCGGCGGCGTGCGGCGCGCGCGTGGCCAAGCACGGCGGTCGCTCGGTGTCGTCTACCTCGGGCAGCGCCGACGTGCTCGAAGCGCTGGGGGTGAACGTCAACCTGGGCCCCGAAAAAGTCGCCGTAGCGGTGAATACCATCGGCGTCGGCTTTATGTTCGCGCCCAATCATCACAGCGCCATGAAGCACGCCGCGCCGGTGCGGCGCGAACTGGGCGTGCGCACCCTGTTCAACCTGCTCGGCCCGTTGACCAATCCGGCCGCCGCGCCCAACCAGGTGATGGGCGTGTTCAACCGCGAACTCACCGGTACGCTCGCCAGGGTTTTGCAGACGCTGGGCAGCCGCCATGTGCTGGTTGTACACGCCGAGGAAGGGCTGGACGAAATCAGCCTCGCGTCCCCCACCTTCGTGGCCGAACTGAAAGACGGCCATGTGTCCGAATACGAACTCGAACCCGGCCTGTTTGGTTTGCCGCAGGTGGCGGCAAGCGAGCTGGTGGTGAACGGCCGCGACGAAGCGGTTGAAATGCTGCTGGCCGCGCTGGAAAACCGCCATGCCGGCGCTGCGGCCATTGTCGCAATCAATGCGGGCGCGGCGATCTACGTTTCCGGCCGTGCGGCAAGCCTGATGGAGGGCGTGGCGCAAGCGCAGCACGCACTTTCAAGCGGCGCCGCGCGCGACGCGCTTGAACGCTATCGCGAATTCAGCCAGTCTTGAGCGGCGGCCAACCATGAGCGACATCCTCGAAAAAATCCTCACCACCAAGCACGCCGAAATCACCGACGGGCTGGAAGCGATCCCAATGGGCGAGATGCGCGCGCGCGCGGCCGCTGCCGAACCGGCGCGCGATTTTGTCGGCGCCCTGCGCGCCAAACTGACCGCCGGTTTGCCTGCGGTGATCGCCGAAATCAAGAAGGCCAGCCCCTCAAAAGGCGTGATCCGGCCCGACTTCAAGCCGGACGAAATCGCCGCCAGCTATGAGGCAGGCGGCGCCGCGTGTTTGTCGGTGCTGACCGACCGCGATTATTTCCAGGGCAGCCCCCATTTTTTAATGCAGGCGCGCGCCGCGTGCAGCCTGCCGGTGCTGCGCAAGGATTTCATCATCGACCCGTATCAGGTCTATGAAGCGCGGGCGATGGGGGCGGACTGCATTCTGCTGATCGTTGCAGCGTTGAAACTGCCGCTGATGAAGGCGTTGGAAGCGCTGGCGCACGAGCTGGGCATGGCGGTGCTGGTGGAATCGCACAACGCCGAGGAACTCGACGCCGCGCTGCAACTGAAGACGCCGCTGCAGGGCATCAACAATCGCAACCTGCGCACTTTCGAAGTGAGCCTCGACACCACGCTGGCCCTGCTGCCGCGCATTGGGCCCGAGCGCATCGCCATCACCGAGTCCGGCATCCTCGCGCCGGCCGATGTCGAGAAAATGCGCAGCCATCAGGTCAACGCCTTTCTGGTGGGCGAAGCCTTCATGCGCGCCGACGATCCGGGCGCCGAACTGGCCCGGCTGTTCGCCTGAGCCTGGGCGCGCCGCGTCAGCGCCCGTAACGCGGGCGCGAAATGAGTGTTGACATGCCTTAGCTGCCGCAGCCGCCGCAACAGCTGCCGCTGGCATGCGGTTCGCGCGCGTCGTCGACCAGCACGCCGGCGGCGTTGAGCGCGGCCACCAGTTCCGCACGGGTCGGGGCGTGGTCGTCGATGCGGGCATACAGGCGCGCCGGGGCGTCGAGAAACGACACCTCGTGTACCCCGGGGAGGCCGCTCAGGCGCGCGCCGGCCTGAGCGGCGGCATCGGCGCCGAGGGGGGCGGCGAGTTTGAGGAT
The DNA here is from genome assembly GCA_002256785.1 of Hydrogenophilales bacterium 17-61-9. Lineage (GTDB taxonomy): Bacteria > Pseudomonadota > Gammaproteobacteria > Burkholderiales > Thiobacillaceae > Thiobacillus. Next base: position 1,264 of record NCIF01000058.1, on the reverse strand, counting down.
TTCGGTTTTCATGTTGGCTCCATGCGTGAAAAAATCAGAGGGTTTCGGTCAGCCTGGCGTACAGGTCCGGCAGCACCCGGGGCAGCATCGCCGCTTCGTGCACCACCACGTAGCCGGTCGCGCCGAACAGGTGCGGCAGGTAGTCGCCGGCTTTGGCGTCGATGGTGACGCAGAAGGGGATGAGCCCCTGCCGGCGCGCTTCGAGGATGGCCATGCGGGTGTCCTCGATGCCGTAACGGCTCTCGTATTTGTCGAGGTCGTTGGGTTTGCCGTCGGTCAGGATCAGCAGCAGGCGGCGCGCTGATCGGCGGCTGGCGAGGATCGCGGCGGCGTGGCGGATCGCCGCGCCCATGCGGGTGTAATAGCCGGGCTTGATGACGGCCAGGCGGCCGCGGATGGCGTCGCCGTAGCGTTCGTCGAAGCCCTTGAGCAGATGGAAGCGCACATTGTTGCGGCGCACCGAGGAAAAGCCGTATAGCGCGAAACGGTCGCCGGTGGCCGCGAGCGCCTCGCCGAACAGCAGCAGGCTGTCGCGGATGACGTCGATCACCCGCCCCGAATCGTTGACCCAGGCGTCGGTCGACAGCGAGAGGTCGGCCAGCAGCAGGCAGGACAGGTCGCGCTGGTGGCGGCGGGTGTCGACGTACAGTCCCGGCTCGGGCGCCCGCGCGCCGCCGGCGCGGTCGGCGGCGAAGCGCACGCAGGCGTCGATGTCGAGATCGCTGCCGGAGAGCTGGGCGCGCAGCCGCGCGCTTTGCGTGGTCAGCGCCTGGAACTGCTGGCGCAGCCGCCGCGCCGGCGCGCGCAGGGGCGGCGGCAGGGGGCAGGGCGCGGCGTCGCGCGCGAGCAGCATCTGCAGGCGGCAGTGGTCGGGCTGCAGACGCTGCTTGCGGCAATCCCATTCCGGCAACAGGATGCCGTCGGCCAGCACCAGGTCGTCGTCGGCCTCGGCCGGCAGGTCGAGGTCGAAGCGCACCCGGCTGGCGGCGCGGGTTTCGCCGTCGGCGATGCTGAGGACGTCGAGGTCGTTGGCCGCCTTTTCCGCATGCTCGTTCTCGTCCTCGTCGAGCGGCCGGTCGACCTTGATGAATTCGGCCCAGGAGAACAGGCTTTCGGCGCGAAACAGCAGCATGAAGGGATTGGCCGCCTGCGGTGCGTCGACCCGCTCGGCGCGCCGCTTGCGCGCTTCGCGGTCGGTTGTGGTGCGTTTTTCCGCTGCTTGCGGCGAGGCCGCGCTGCCGGCCTGGCGCGGCCGCGCGGCGGG
>NCIF01000057.1 GCA_002256785.1 Hydrogenophilales bacterium 17-61-9 | reverse complement strand
GAAGAAAGTCAGCAAGGCGGAACGGCCTTACCTGTCGGCAACCCTGGATGATCCGTCGTTCCCGGCGACCATCTACGCCCGTCTGGTCGAGGGTGAGGATGGCGTGCACAACCTGATCTGGTCGCGCAGCAAGGGCGATTGATCATCGCCCTCGACGCCCCGCCTATACGGCGGGGCGTTTTCACTTCACCATTGTGGCCTTGTTTCGCGGGCTTCTCCATGTTCGGCCTGGCTTGCCGATTTACGAATGTGTGAATGTCCGTGCATCCGCATTCGTGCATAAGTGCAAAAATGTTTCTACGGATTTGCAGTTCTGTGGTTGGCAGGTGCTGGAGTGAACTGACTAGGCATTCCGGTCAAGGTTGACCTCCCTGCAGGTGCTGACCGTCTGTCACTCGAACATCCTGTGTCCGCTTTTTGCAGATGGTCATTCGGCACAAATTCGACCAGAGAAAGTCAGTCGCCTTCCCCGTCAGCAGTCATTCAAGGACTAAAGCCCAATCCATGAGATCTAACCCCAACAGATAATCGTCTAAGGCAGTGCGGCCGCGATAATTCCTCTTGACTATGGACCTAACTCCAAGGTTTATAACTCTAGTCAATGAAGGAGATATTTATGCACACCATCGGAAAGCTCGCGCGTGACGCTCATGTCACGACCGACACCGTACGGTACTACGAAAAGGCGGGCCTGCTCGCACCCACCGCCAAGACTGGGGCCGGTTATCGCCTCTACGACGAGGAGGCGCTTCGGCGGCTGCGCTTCATCAAACAGGCGCAACAAAGCGGCTTCAGCTTGAGCGAGATCAGTGAATTGCTGGCGCTCAAAAACAGCGACGAAGCTTGCTGCAAGGACGTGAAAAGCGTGGCCATCGCCAAGAAACTGCAACTGGAGCACAAGATCAAGGCCTTGCAAGTCATGTCCCAGGCGTTGACCGAACTGATTGCCATCTGCAACGACGAAGCCCGGCCGCTCGACGCGTGCCCCATCCTCGCGGCACTGGAAAACAGCATGACCAAACAAGTGAAAGGAAAACGCAATGCTCAAGCTTGAAGTATTTTCTTCACCCGGCTGCGGCAAATGCGCGCAGGCCAAGACGCTGCTCAAGACCGTTGCGGAAGCGCTGGGGCCGGACAAGGTGACGTGGCGCGACGTGGACATCCTGGAAGAAATGGATTACGCCGTGGACGTAGGGGTGATGTCTTCACCCGCGATCGCCATCGACGGTCAACTCGTGTTCTCTTCCTTGCCTAGTGCGGACGAATTGCGAGCGGAGCTGAGCAGGCGACTGGGAGAAGCGGGAGGCCACGCATCATGAATGCGCTATTGCTCGTGACGGCGGCGGGACTTGGTTTGTTGGCTTTTTTCGAGCCCTGCACAATCGCTACGCACACTCTGTTTGCGGTACGCGCCAATCATGACGCGGCCCGCCGCCGCTGGATCACCCTGGTCCAACTGGTTCTGTCGCGCACCATCTTGCTGGCGACGCTCTTTGGCATCACGGCCTGGCTCGGGCTGGAAAGTATCTCGCTGAACACGGCGACGGCCATGCTCAGTGTGATCGGCGCGATCTATCTGGTCAGCCGCAAGGTTTATCTGCCGGTTCCGCACATCGAATTCTTTCGGTTGCTTCCCCAACATGGCCACCTGCCGCAGGCGCTCAAGCTGGGTTTGACCCTGCCTGCCTGCACGCTGCCGTTGGTGGCGGTGGTGGGCGTCCTCTCCGCCCTGACCCACCGGCCCGATATGGCGATGCTCGCGGGTCTCGCCTTCGCCGCGATGTTCTCGCTGCCCACGGTATGGGACAGCGTACGCGGTTTGAACGCCGCGCACCGCGCTTTTTTGGGTAAAGCGGCTAACGCCAGCCCCTACGTGACCGCCCTGCTCTTATGGAGCGGCGCTTTTCTGATTTGGAAAACAGGAATCTGAAACATGGACTTGGACGCACTAAAAACCACATTGGAACAGGCAAGCCTGGCCTCCCTGGGAGTAGGGTTTACCGCAGGTTTCATCTTCAGTTTCAACCCGGTGGCGCTGGCTGCGATCCCGGTATCGCTGGCCTATGTGACCAAGGCTCATGAGACTGGGCGTGCGGTGCGCTTCGGCGCCATGTTCATCGCTGGCATGATCGTCGTACACGTGCTCATGGGATTTATTGCCGGGCTCGGCGGTCAGTGGGTGCAAAAAATTATTGGCCGCGAATGGGGGCTGGTGCTGGGGCCGCTCCTGATTCTGCTGGGCCTGATGTGGCCGGGCTGGATCAGGCTGCCGCTGCCGGTCATTCGCTTGCGGGCAAAGCGTGCCCAGAATGGCTGGGGAGCCTTCATGCTCGGTATCCCGTTTTCGGTAGCGGTCTGCCCATTCTGCACACCGGCGCTGGTGATCCTGCTGGGCGTGGCAACCGGCATCGGTTCGCCCTTGTTCGGCGCGACGCTGCTGCTCGCTTTTGCCCTGGGGCGCGCCGTGCCCATCATTCTTGGCGCCTGGGCGGTGGGTTGGCTGGAAAGCCTGAAGCCCCTGCAGCAAGCGCAGCGAATCTTCGAACTGGTCGGTGCGATGCTGTTGATCCTCTCCGGACTGTACATGCTGAACGCCTATTTCTTTTTCATTCCCGAACTTGCCGGATAGGAACATTCATGATGCATGCACTGCGTTTACTGCTGTTGACGTTCACACTTATGGCATGGGCGCCCGGCGCGCAGGCCGCGCCGCCGAAACCTAATCCTTTCGTCATGCAAATGACGGTGGGGGATTCGGATGCGCAACGGCGCGCCTTCCTTCAGATGGACAAGGTTCTGGAGGACATCGGCACCGGGAATGTGAAAATCGAGGTGGTCGCATACGAAGGCGGCATCACGTCCTTGCTGGCGAACAACAACGATACCGCGACCCTGTTGGCTGCCCTGGCACGCAACGGCGTCCGCTTCAAGGCATGCCGCATCAGCATGCGCGCGCACGGACTCAAGGAAGACGACTTCCCCTTGGAAGTGGAGTTCGTGACGGCCGGGGCGCCGGAGATGGTGCGCCTACAAATGCAGGGCTATCGATATTGGCGCCCGTAATTCGCCAGCGGAGCGGAGCACACCCCTCCTAAAACAGGCAGCTGTTAGACGGCACAACCACAGATGAGTGACTGCGTTACGTCGGCACTGCCAGATGACCGTTTTGGCCGGTAGCACCAATTCGGAGCCGGTACTTAAAGCAGGCTTTCGAGGGCTGCCAGCAGCCATGTGAGGGTGACCGGTATGGCCGAAAAGCACTCGCCGATTCCGGGAGCTCAGCGGCAGCACCACCCAGATTGCTGACCTTCATTGCTTAGTAATCCATCGCACATCGTCACAGTCCAGCGCGGTGCCGCGTAGCCTCTTGAAAACTACGCTCGCACACGACCATATATGCCTCAGTATTCGACTCGATTTCGTGGGGCAAATTTGGGGCAATCCGAGCGCCAAACCATGCCATGCCAATTCGACCTCCGCGAGCCGATGGTCGTCCTCAGCCTAACCTGTTGCTGCAAAATAGAAAAGTGAATTTCAGGCAGAGCGCCGAGTCAGTGCCCCAACACAATGGGGGGGTGTTCAGGAAGTTGATCAGTTGGTCAGGCGCACGGTAACGCTGAATTTTGGCCTCCGGTTCGTGAAGCCTGGCCAAGGCACGTTCCTTCATAGTCAAGTCTGCCTCGACGTAATGATGGGTTGTTATCGGACTCTCATGTCCGAGCCAAAGTGCGATCACGCTGATGTCAACGCCGGCCTGCAACAGATGCATTGCCATAGTGTGGCGAATCGTATGGGGAGAGACTCGTCGCTTCGCCAGCGCAGGGATAGTTTCCGTTGCTGCTGCCACGGCCAATGTCAGTCTTTGGTCAACATTGTTTCGCGTCATCGCATGCCCGCTGCGATTTGGCAGTAGTGCGGACACGGCATCGAACTGCGGATTCTGCTTCAACCAGGCCCGGAATGCCGACTGAACAAGGGGCAGTCAATTCCAGCGACGTGGACATCAGCAATTTCGGTGGTGCGAACGATGCCTACTTCTCCAAAGTCATGAACCTCACCGCGACATCGGGAGGCGATCTAACGGAAGTCTATCTGCTCGGGATAGAAACACCTTCAGCAACACGACTGGTGAGCTCCTCACCTACACCCTGCGCCTGGAAGGCACGGCCTTCGTCTTCACCCAGGTCATCCCCGAGCCGCAGACCTACGCCATGCTTTAGTTTTTTGCTCCAAACTCATTTTCTTTTTTCCTCATTCTTCAGATTTTTAACGCCTGTCTTGCGGACCGATATCAAGGTGATATCGCCTTCTTCCTGTCTGGATAAAATGCTGTGCCCGATGCTTTCGAGGCTTTCCGGAACCAGTCGGGCTGCGCGACCGGAACACACCTTTACGGTTAGCACGTCGCCCGCCGCGAGCTTTTCTATCTCCAATTTGGCCTTAAGAAAGTTCACCGGGCATGGATACTGAGACACATCAATAGTCCTGATGACAGCGCCTGCCTGCACTCGATGCTGGGGACAGCTGTCGGCCAAATCGAGCCTAGGATCCGCGTTCGTACAGATTTTCGCGGCTTCTTCCACCCATGCGTCAAGCTCCGTTGTAAGACCGGTAAAAGCAGTGTCGTCGAACGCTGCTCTGAGCTCCGCGAGGCGCCCAACCAAAAGCGCGAGCTTCTCCCCATGCAGGTGGTATGCCGAACGCTCATCCCTCAACCGCCGCGTCACTTCGGACAACTCGTCCACCTTGTGATCCTGTCCGGAGAGGAAGATGAGAGCCTGGCCGACTAGTCGAGCCATCGCCTCGGCGCAGTCCAAGGCTTCCTCGTGCTTGCGCTGCGTCGCGAAGGCATTGCGGCAATCGCGTTCATAGGCCGCCTCGGAAAATTTCGCGGACAGCAGATTCTGGACGGCGCCGGCGCATTCCCCGCCACCCAGTTGCAGCACCTTGAACTCCTCCCGATGTCCGTGATCCCGGGCTACCTGTTGCAGGTCCGCTTCTGAAACGTGCACCAGGTCGGCGAGCAGTTGGTAAAAATACCCCCGCTCCTGCTTCCTCACCCAATGGAAGAACGACTGCCAAGGCTCGTCGGCGCTCGCGTAGGCTACCCCCAGCCGTTCCACCGCCTTCTCGATGCGAGCCGCCGGCACCGACGGCCCTTTGATCGCCAACCCGCCTCCACCGCAACCGTTACCGCCAAAGTACATTTGATAATGAGGGATCAGCTTGCCGTGCATGCGCCGACCCTCGCCGAAAATGCCGATGTCGCCGGTTTCCGGCTGGGCGCATCCGTTATGGCAGCCGGATACGCGTATCCGCAGGTTCCCTTTGCCTCCGACGAGCTTGGGCGCCACTGTCATGGAGGAAGTGATACCGAGCCGGCAAGTGGAGGTGCCGGGACAGGCCGCTACGTCATCGCCGGGCCGTGGTGCTTGCAGACGTAAGGCGCCAAGCTTTGCGCTGACCGCCGACCAAAGCGGTTCGGGGACGTTCATCAGCATCAGGTTCTGATCCTGGGTGGTGCGTACATCGCTCAGGCCCAAGTCCTCCATCAGCCCGGCGATACCCCTCAATTGCTCGGCATCTAGTCCCCCAAGGGGAACGCTCACGGGAAACACGTACAGGCCCTGCTGTTTTTGCTTAAAGAGGAACCGCGGTGCCCCAGGGCCAGGAGCATCGCCGGATTCACCGCCTTGCCATTGTCCTTTCGGATAGGGGTGAGCAGCCAAAGCCGCCCGGGTACGGCTCAGTTCTTCGCGGTACCTCGTCACGAAACCATCGGCCCCAAAGCGGTCGACTAGAAACTTGATGCGCGATTTGGCACGCTTGGTGCGGTCGGAATACCGGTTGTGGAGAACCACAATAGCTTCCATCACTGGCAATAAATCCTTTTCCTCGATGAACGGCTCCACGACGATGGCCTCGTGCGGTTTGTGTCCCAAGCCGCCGCCGGTCAACACTTTGAATCCGAAGCGGCCATCAACGGTTCTCACGGCCACGACAGCCAGGTCATGCATCAGCCCCTGCGCGCAATCGGCTTCGCAGCCCGATAGGCTGATCTTAAATTTGCGCGGCAGGTTCTGGGTCAGCGGGTGGCGCAGGAAATGGCCAACCACGCCTTGCAGGAACGGCGCCACGTCCACATGTTCTCGCGGGCACACCCCGGCTAGCGGGCAAACGGTGACGTTGCGCACCGTGTTGCCGCAGGCTTCCCGCGTGGTCAGCCCGGCTTGAGACAGGCGGCGCAACACGGCCGGGGTGTCCTCAAGTGGCACATAGTGCATCTGGATGTCCTGGCGTGTAGTGATATGCACTTTGTGCTTCGGCGCGTAGTTCTCCAGGGCTTCCGCCACCGCGGTCAGTTGCACCGGCGTGAGTTGGCCGCCCGGTACCTTGATGCGCACCATGTTCACGCCGTCCTGGCGTTGGCCATAGACCCCTTGTTGCAGGCGCACCGCCTGGAAGCGGTCAGCATCCATTTCACCACTTAAATAAGACTGGAGCGCCTTGTCGAAATGATCTATTTCTTTGTAATCAACTAAATGTTCTTCATGATTCATGAGTGACCTCTGTCATACCCTTTGCTGCGGCTACCAAATCAAATCAATTTGACCCCAATTAAAACCAATATGCTCTCCAGAATCGGTCGCAGCACCCGCTTCGGAATTGCGGTCCCAATATGGGAGCCGAGCCAGATTCCAGGCAGGGAGTGCGTAGCAGTGGCGCATCCACCGTTCCCAGAAGTAAAAGTGCCTCAGCCCGGCTAGCATCGCGAGCGGAACCGCGTAGGAAAGATCCGTGCCGACGATATGCGCCGCTGGCAGGCGCGGATAGAGCAAAAACAGCATAACGGCTCCTAGCGCCCTTGCGCCGACGGAAGTCAAGGTAACCAGAGCACCCAGCACCACCCCTGCCAGAGTCGTAGTTGGCTCTCGCCAACGTTGCATCCCAGACGATGCGATTCGTCCTTGAGCCATGCTTGTTATCAGTCGATCCTTGAACAGGAGCCCCAGCGCTGTCAATATAAGTGCCACCCCAAGCGCATCGGTTAATAGCCCCTGGAGCCGGGCGGTGTCCGCGACGAGCAACTTGAGCATGCCGATCGCGATCAAGCCCGACAGCCATTTATTCATGTGGCGTCCTGCTTTTCACGTAGCAAACCTGAAAGCCTTGCTCATTCAAGTGGCCGATGAGTTCGTGGCCGGTTTGTTTGCAGAAGGTCTCGATAGCCATATTGGGATCCTCGTCTTCAGGGCGAATGATGACCTTGAGCACCCTGCCGCCGCCATATCTGCCAAGGCCTTTTTGCAATTGAGGAGCGGCCATGGGGTCAAGGTCGCGCACCGTTTTTCGGAGGCACTGGCCACCACCTGTTGTGCCATGCCGACCTCCCTCATGCTTTTAGAACGGGTCTCAATGCCTGCCGCGCAACTCTGCCACAAGTTTTTCACACACTGCCTTGGCATCACCGAACACTAGCGCGCAGTTATCACGGTAGAAGAGTTCGTTGTCCACGCCGGAATAGCCCGGCTTCATGCTGCGCTTGATGAACAGCACATGGCGCGCCTTGTACACTTCGAGGATCGGCATGCCGTAGAGCGGGCTGGCCTTGTTGGTCTTGGCGGCGGGATTGGTGACATCGTTCGCCCCGACCACCAGCGCCACGTCGCAGGCAGAGAACTCGGGATTGACCTCCTCCATTTCCACTACCTGCTCGTAGGGCACATCGGCCTCGGCCAGCAGCACGTTCATGTGGCCGGGCATGCGGCCGGCGACCGGGTGGATGGCGAACTTCACCTCGATACCCTTCTCGCCCAGCATCTCGCGCAGCTCGTTCAGCGCGTGCTGCGCCTGCGCCACCGCCATGCCATACCCCGGCACGATGAACACCTTGCTCGCGTTGTCCATCAGGAACGCGGCGTCCTCGACCGCCGCCACGCGCACCGGCCTGTCACCCGAGGCAGCGGCCGCAGCCGCAGCCGCATCGCCGCCGCCGAAGCCGCCCAGCACCACGCTCACGATGGAGCGGTTCATCGCGCGGCACATGATGTAGGAGAGGATCGCGCCGGAGAACCCGACCAGCGCGCCGACGATGATCAACAGGTCGTTGTGCAGGGTGAATCCGGTCGCCGCAGCGGCCCAGCCCGAGTAGGAATTGAGCATCGACACGATCACCGGCATGTCGGCGCCGCCGATCGGCGTGATCAGTAGCACGCCGAGCAGCGCGGCCAGCACCGCGAGCAACACCAGCGTGGCGAACGAGCCGCCGCCGACAAAGTGCACGGTCGCGGCGAGTGCCAGCACGAACAGCGCGAGGTTGACCAGGTGACGGCCGGGAAACAGCAGCGGGCGTGTCGACAGCAGAGCTTGCAGCTTGCCAAACGCCACCAGCGAGCCGGTGAAGGTGACGGCGCCGATCAGCGCACCGATGCCGAGCTCGGCGCGCAGCACCGCGCCGGGTGCGCCGCCGTGCGCGTGGGTCAGGTAGGTGCCAAGCGCGACCAGCACCGCGCCGAGGCCGACGAAGCTGTGCAGCAGCGCCACGAGTTGCGGCATCGCGGTCATGGCGATGCGGCGTGCGATGACCGTGCCGATCACGCCGCCGATGACGATACCGGTAACGATGAAGCCATAGGCCTTCACCTCCGGCGCGCCGATGGTGGCGATGATGGCGATAACCATGCCGGCCATCGCCAGGTAATTGCCGCGTCGTGCGGATACCGGGTGCGTGAAGCCGCGCAGGCCGAGCACGAACAACGAGCCGGCGAGTAGATAGGCGAGCGCCTGCCAGTCAGCGTAGGGCATCGTTCAATCTCCCCGGCTCACTGCTTCTTGCGGAACATCTCCAGCATGCGTTGTGTCACCACAAAGCCGCCGAAGATGTTGATGCTCGCCAGCACGACGGCGACAAAGCCGATCCAGCCGACAGCCGACCCGGCGCCGTCACCGAACCCGGCCACCAGCAGCGCGCCGACGATGATGATTCCCGAGATCGCGTTGGTGAGCGCGATCAGCGGCGTGTGCAGCGAGGGCGTCACGCCCCAGATGACGAAGTAGCCGATGAAGCAGGCCAGCGCGAATACATACAGTGCAACGATCGGTTCGGACATGGTGACTTATTACTCCTTTTTTTTGATCTTCGGTTCCCAGCGCTGGCGTCCGTCGTGGGCGATGAGCGACGCGCCGACGATCTCGTCCTCCTCCATCGCCTTGGTGAGGTCGAGCTCGCCGCCGCCGAGGTCAAGGATGTGGAACAGCAGGTTCATCACGTTGCGCGAGTAGAAATTGCTCGCATCGGTCGGCATCAGCGCCGGGTAGTTGCTGATGCCGCACAGGATCACGCCGTGCTTGCGCAGGGTTTTGTCCTGCTCGGTCAGCGGACAATTGCCGCCACTGGCAGCGGCCATGTCGATCACCACCGAGCCATCGCGCATCCCGATCACCGCCTCCTCGGTGATCAGCACCGGCGCGGGCATGCAGGGAATTTGCGCGGTCGAGACGATCACGTCGGCCTTTTTCAGCTCCTCGGCCAGCAGCGCCTGCTCGCGCCATTGCGCATCCTGGCTCAGCTTCTTAGCATAGCCGCCCGCGCCCGCGCCGGACTCGCCGATGTCGAGCTCGATGAATTTCGCGCCGAGCGAGTGGACCTGCTCCTTCACCTCCGGGCGCACGTCGTAGGCGTACACCTGCGCGCCGAGCCGGCGTGCGGTGGCAATCGCCTGCAATCCGGCCACGCCCGCACCGAGCACGATCACGCGCGCCGGCTTGGCCGAACCGGCCGAAGTCATCATCAGCGGAAAGAAACGCGCGTACAGGCGCGTACCCTCGAGCACCGCGCGGTAACCGGCGATGCCGGCCTGCGAGGAAAGCACGTCCATCGTCTGCGCGCGCGAGATGCGCGGGATCAACTCGAGTGCCAGCGCGCTCACGCCCTGGTCGGCCAGCGCCTTCCAGGTGCCGTCGTCGTGGCAAATATCGAGCAGCCCGATGAGCAGCGCGCCCGGCTTCATCTGCGCGATCTCGTCGCGCGTCGGCTTGTGCACCTTGAACACGACCTCGGCGCCAAGCGCGGAAGCGGTATCGACCAGCACGACACCAGCGGCCGCATAGGCCGCGTCGCTGAAATGCGCCTGATCGCCGGCCTTGCGCTCGACCAGCACCTCCATGCCGCGTGCGCGCAGCTTGCCGACCGTTTCCGGCGTGGCCGCGACGCGCGTCTCGCCCAGCAGTGTTTCCCGCGGAATACCGACCCGCATGATCCGACTCCTAGTAACACAGAAAAGAAAGCCGCGCGAGGCGGGCGAATGATTCCGCCCCGCGCCCTCGAGCAATCACATTGAGGGCGGCCGGGTTGACAGCCATTTATCCCTGCGGCGTCCTGCTTTTCACGTAGCAAACCTGAAAACCTTGCTCATTCGAGTGGCCGATGAACGTCATGATCCGAAAAAAACCTTTTGCAAAGCCCAGACTTGAACATACATTTCAAAAAACGCCACCCGTGAGGGTGGCGGAAGCCGCCTGGAGGAGAACCAGGGGTTGCTGCGTGGTCTGCGGAGTATTCCGCCGAACCAGGCCGGTCGTGACGCACTCGGTCCTCGCGTTTTAAGCCCATCAGCGATTCAAAACACCCCAATCGAATTTGTAGACCATCAGCGATTCAAAACACCCCAATCGAATTTGTAGACGAGTCCGATCGAAATCGCGGAGGGGCTGTTACCAGCAACTAAACCGGTCACCCCTTGATCGCCATGGCCATAGTTATAAGAGGTGTAACTTGCACCGGCGTCATTGTTCGTTTTGGCGTAGGCAACGTACAGCGTAGTGTTCTTGTCCCATGCATGGTCATAGCCAACTGCCCATTGATCGGCACTGGTGTTGGACGCGTTACTCAAGTCGTTGGATTTGGAGTACTGAGCTTTGATTGTTCCGCTGTCGCCCAACTTGACTGCGGTGCCAAGCGTGTACTTGTCACGGTCTTTATTCGACGTGCCGCCAATGTCGGTCTCCCGCTGCCAACCGCCGCCTACACTGAACGCGCCAGCATCGTAGCTCGCCGTCATGGCGGCGACCTTGGTATCAGATTTGCTGGCGCCGTTGCCGAAGTTCGCATAGACGCCGCCGAGCTTGATTCCGCCAGTGACATATTCGGCCTTGCCAATGTAGGCGTTGGCATCATTTACGCCTTGGTCCGGCACGTAGGTCAAAGCAAACGTCGCACCGCCAAAACTGGGCGTGCGGTACTTAGCAGCATTGTCAGAACGGCCTGGCAGGCCGTCGCCACCCCAGATATTGCCCAAGTCCCCCACCTGATCCCCGAACAGGTTGTAGAATTCGCTCCGCCGTTGCCGTCGCCAGAGCCACGGCCAGTCAAATCCACACCTGACTCATATTGGAACAGGATTTTGGCACCCTTTACTTCGTGTGAGCCCTTTAAACCCAAGCGAGAAGAGTTGCTGTGTATGTAGCCGCTTGAATCAGAACCTGTGTCGATACTGTCTGCGGACAGGTGGCCAACTCCGTAGATCGACAGTTCCAGCGCCGATACAGGCGCGCTCAACACTGTACCTACACCCAAACCCAGCAGACTCAACAAGACTTTAGGGATTAAGTAATGCGTGACTTTTATTTTCAAGTTCCGACGGGATACATGTTGGATCATGGGTTCCTCCTATTGTTGATTGGTATTGGGGTGCGAGTAACGCGTCAACAGTTATGCATAATGCATGCCATAAATATTTCCCATTAATATCAATTAGATAGATAAATAGACGTTACCTTCTGGTAACATGCATGGGTGCACTTGACGTAACCGGGTTACTGTTTGGTAATATGCCGCATGGCCGCATGACCTCGCGTTTCAACGCCGGGCGTCGCGCGTGGCTCGCGACCGCCTCCGGCCTAGCTCTCCTCGGCACGACACCCGCACGGGCCGCCCAGCGATGGCGGACAGGCCGAGCAGCAGGCCGATGATAGGCGCGAAGAAAAATCATGATGGCGTCGTTGAGCGCCACCTGCGATAGGGTGAAATACGGATCGCCGCCGGTCAGCCGGCTCCACACGAACACCATCGCGGTGCACGGCGCAGCGGCCAGCAAAATCAGACCCGCGACATAGCTGTTGAGCTGCTCCGCAGGCAGATACGGCGCGAACAGATAACGGATGAAAATCCATGCCAGAAGCGCCATCGAAAACGACTTCACTGCCCTGTTGATGTACAGCGTGACGCCGATGCCTTTTGCAGCAGTGCCTGAGAAACCAGACCGTGCGCGCGATCACGATCTCATCCAGAATCCGTGCTGCGTCAGATGTCTCGCCACCGTGGACAGAACGATGGCCGATCGCATCAGGAATCGCACCGTCCAGATCAGCGAACAATGTATCGAAAACTTCAGCCTGAGGCTGCGTCTGATCGGTCTGGTTGAAATTCCAGCCGCGTAGCGTTCCATCGGCTCAATACAGGCTGGCCTTGAGACGCGATGATCCGCTTTTGAGCGTGAGGGCTGATCGTCACACTGCCGCCACTGCCAGTTACGTATCTCAGGCATGTCATCGCCGTGTTCAAGGATGTAGCGGGCATGGGTGTCGAGCCGGTCGCGCATGCGTTACTTGATGGTGTTGCCTGTACATCGCCCGCCACTGCTAGTACGACGTCAGGCTCGCCGCTGCCCTCACTCCATGCCCAGTTCCATTTTCCGATTCCGGCGCGGGCATGCTCGATGGCAGCATTCATGGCGAGCCATTGCTGCGCCGGCTGCTTGCAGGCGACGATGATATTGACGACGAAATAGGGCTTGTATCCATAGCCCACGAACAGATTTTTGAGCTTGGCGTGGGGGATGCGCGCCAGCACCGTCGGGTTGGCGATCTTGTAGCCATTCAAATGCAGAATCGGCAACACCGCGCCGTCGCGACGCGCATCAAGAAACTTGTTGGAATGCCACGACGTGGCCAGCGGCGCTTCGCCGTCGCCCACGCCGCAACACGAGATGAGGTCGGGGTTGTCGAATACCGCGCCATACGCATGCAGCAGCGCATATCCAAGTTCGCCGCCTTCGTGGATCGAGCCGGGCGTCTCGGGCGCGACATGGCTGGGGAGCCGCCCGGAAACGAGAATTGCCGGAACAGCCGCTGCATGCCCGCTTCGTCCGCAGTGATATCGGGATACACCTTGCTATACGTGCCTTCGAGATACGTATTTGCCACGAGGCCCTGACCGCCATGGCCGGGATCCATCACATACAGCATGTCGAGATCATGCTGCCTGATCACGCGGTTCATGTGTATAGATAAAGTTCAAACCCGGCGTGGTCCCCCAGTAGCCCAGCAAGCGTCGCTTGATGTGGGAAAGTTCAAGCGGTTGTTTGAGCAAGGGGTTATCGAGCAGGTAAATTTGCCCGACCGACAGATAATTGAGCGCACGCCAGTAGGCATCCATCCGGTCGATCTCATCGGGCTTGAGTACAGCAAATCATGTTGTTTCCTCACGATCAGAACATCAACTCTGATAGTTGGATACTCGTCACCCCATATGGATTGGCTGCCCTGCTACGACCTTATTCAAAGTTAGGCTCACCTTGTCCAGCGCGCTGCCGCTGCATTATCACTGATTCGCGCATCGACCCATCGCTCGCCTTCTGCGGTTTCTTCTTTTTTCCAGAACGGCGCACGGGTTTTCAGTGCATCCATGATGAATTCACAGGCCGCGAACGCATCGGCCCGGTGACTGCTGGCGACCGCGACCAGGACGATCGGATCACCCGGCAGCAAACGACCGACCCGATGGATGAGCGTGACATCAAGCAATATCCAGCGCGTGCCTGCCTCCTCGACCAGATCGTGCAGCACTTTCTCGGTCATGCCAGGATAGTGCTCCAGCGTCATCGCCTGCACGCCGCTGCCTTCGTTCATGTCTCGGGCGAGGCCGACGAAACTGGCGATGGCGCCGATATCGGTGCGGCCCTGGCTCATCGCGTTGACTTCGACACCCAGGTCGAAGACTTCTATCTGAACAACAATCTTCATCGTCTACCCGCCGGTTACCCGCGGAAAGATGGCGACTTCGGCGTTGTCAGTTAGCACTGCATCGAGTGCAACGATCTCCAGATTTACGGCTACACGGAATGCACGACCCGCGGCCAGTTCTTCTTCCCAAACGTCGCCGCGAGCCTGCAGCTGCGCCACCAGATCAGCCGCCGTCGTGCCGGCCAAATCCACGCTTTCCTCAGCTAAGCCGAACCGCTCACGCAGGCGAGCGAAATACAGCACGCGCACTTTCATTTCAGCAGCTCCGAAAAGGGAATAAAGCGCACCCAACCACCCGGCTGCACGGTATCGCCAACCTCAAGATCAACCAGTCCATCGGCCCAAGCGCATGAGGTCAACACGCCGGAGCTTTGGTTGGGAAACAGCGACAGCTTGCCGTTCGGCTGCAAACGCGCGCGCAGGAACTCGCGGCGTGCGCCCGGCCGGGTCCAGGCAAAGTCTGCCTGCACGGCAAACGCGCGATATAGCACATCGGCGACGCCCATGCGCTTTAACAGGAACGGCCGCACGAACAAACAGAAAGTAACGAAAGCCGACACCGGATTGCCGGGCAGGCCGATGAAGTCAGCATTGCCGACCTGCCCGAAGACCACGGGCTTGCCGGGCTTCATCGCCACTTTCCACATCTCGACCTGACCGAGTTTTTCCACTGCGGTCTTCACATAATCCGCCTCACCCACCGACACCCCGCCGCTGGTGACGATGACATCGGCTTCACGCGCGGCCAGAGTGAGCGCAGCTTGGGTGGCTTCCAGCGTATCGGGCACGATGCCGAGATCGATCAATTCACAACCCAGGTCGTTGACCAGTCCGGTCAGGGTGTAGTGGTTGGAGTTGTAGATCTGGCCAGGCGCCAGCGGCGCGCCGGGCGTCACCAGTTCGTCGCCGGTGAAGAAGCACGCCACTTTCAGCCGCTTGAATACCGGCACCTCGGCAAGGCCGACCGAGGCAGCCAGCCCCATTTCCGCCGCACTAAATCGGGTGCCCGCCGCCAGGATCTGCGCACCGGTTTCGATATCTTCCCCGGCGCGACGAATGTTTTCGCCCGGGCGCGGCAATTTGTTGATGACCACGTTTTCGCCATCGGCCATGCAGTCTTCCTGCATCAGCACCGCATCGGTACCCAATGGCACTGGCGCGCCAGTGAAAATGCGTGCTGCCGTGCCAGCGGTCAGCGGCTGCCCCACCGTACCCGCCTGGATGCGCTGCGACACCGGCAAGGTTACCCCCGGCCTGGCCACGTCGGCCAGCCGTACGGCGTAGCCATCCATAGCGCTGTTATCCAGCGGCGGCACGGTGATCGCAGAAGTTTGCGGCGCGGCGAGTACACGCCCGAGCGCAGCGGAGATGGCGACGGTTTCGGTTTCGTTGACGCCGCGGGCGCGGGCGAGCAGGTTTTCAAGCAGTTGGGTAGCTGAGAGCATGGTTCACAATCAAGTTGGTGATGAGTGGAATCGCATCGATGTCGATGCGCGGAAAATTGTTGGGTGCGGCAACGTCGGATGCTACCGCCAGAATATGCGGGTCGTCGGAAAACAGCCAGGGCTTGTCGGTTTCGGCACGATGCACTTCGAGCTTGGGAATGGCCTCGCGCTTGTAGCCTTCAACCAGCACCAAATCGCACGGCGGCAGCTTGGCCAGCAGATCGCCCAGCGTCGGCGGCGTGTCGCGGTGTTCGGTCAACAGTGCCGTGCGGTGATCCGACGCCAATAACACTGTTGCAGCCCCGGCTTCGCGCGCGCGCCAACTGTCCTTGCCGGGGCGGTCCATATCAAAGTCGTGGTGGATGTGTTTGATCACCGCCACCTTGAGCTTGCGCGCGGTGAGTTGCGGAATGATGCGCTCGATCAGTGTCGTCTTACCGCTGCCGCTGAAACCCGCAATACCAAATATTTTCATGCTTGGTGTCTGTCCGGCTAGCCGGGATGGGATTAATAGGTTATATTTTTTCATATATAACCTATTCTTGCCAACTACGGGCCACGCCATGACTTCTCCTGTGCTCATTGACCAGTTCAACCGTCGCATCGACTATGTGCGCCTGTCGGTCACAGACCGGTGCGATCTGCGCTGCAGCTATTGCATGCCCGAAGGCTTCAAGGGCTTTGAAGAACCCGAACACTGGCTCAGCTTTGACGAAATCGAACGCCTGATCGGTGCCTTTGCCCGGCTAGGCGTCAGCCGCATCCGCCTGACCGGCGGCGAACCCTTGCTGCGACGCGATATCGCTGGATTGTCGCGCCGCATCACGGCCTTGCCTGGCATCACCGATTTGTCGATGTCGACCAACGCCACCCAGCTCGACAAACACGCGCAGGCCCTGAAGGACGCAGGCGTGACGCGCCTGAACGTCAGCCTCGATTCGCTGCAGCAGGCACGCGTCGAAAAAATCAGCGGCCGTGACGTGCTGGCCAAGGTCATGCACGGCCTGACCGTCGCGCAGGACGTTGGTTTTTCACCGATCAAACTCAACATGGTTGCGCTCGCCGGCACCAACGACGACGAAATCGACGAGATGGTCGCGTTCTGCATGGAACGCGGCTTCGTGTTGCGACTGATCGAAGCGATGCCGATGGGCGATACCGGACGCAACGCCGAATACATGGATTTGCAACCGGTCAAGGAACGGTTGCGCACGCAGTTCAACCTCATCGAGACCACGATGGCCGGCGCTGGCCCCGCACGCTATCTCGGCAGTGCCGACGGCTGCTTCAACGTGGGCTTCATCACACCCGTGTCGCAGCACTTTTGCGAAACCTGCAACCGCGTCCGCATCGCCGTCGACGGCACCGCCTACATGTGCCTGGGGCAGGAAGAAAAGTTCGAATTTCGCCCCCTACTGCGCGGCGGATGCAGCGACGCCGAACTCGAAGCGGCGATCATCGAAGCCATCAACCTCAAACCCGAACGCCACGAATTCAATGAAGCGCCGCACAAGATTCTGCGTTTCATGTCGATGACGGGCGGCTGAGAATTTTGGTTCGGAAGTTGACTTTGAGCACCGCCGGCAGGCGATGACGGATGAATCGTGAAGGACAACAGCCGGCCAGGAAGCATCATTGGCAGAGCAGAGAATCTCAACGAGTGAACGTCGGCTCCTCGCTGAAGCTGTCTCATCGTTGCTTGGTCGCTGGCAGAAACTCGGCCGGAGCTGCTGTAAACGTACTGCGCCAACCAGGTCAGCTTTGCACATAGCTGCCACCTGTATATCCGCCTACACCGCAATACCAATATCCGGCGCACTATCTACGGATTAGCTCACCCCTAATCTATACTACATCTCAACAAAACTTCGCTTGCTTTTTATTCCATATTTCCACTATCATTGAAATATGGAAGCGAACACCGTCGTCACTGCCCTTGCTGCCCTGGCCCAGGATTCCCGCCTAGCCATCTTCCGCGCGTTGGTCCAGGCCGGTCCGGCCGGCCTGGCCGCGGGCCGGATTGCCGAGGCAACCGGCATCCCGCCCTCGTCGCTTTCCTTTCATCTGAAAGAGCTGACCCACGCCAACCTGGCGCACGCGCGTCAGGACGGTCGCTTCGTGATTTATACCGCGCAATTCGACACGATGAATGCGCTGCTGGGTTTTCTGACTGATAACTGCTGCGGTGGCAATCCTTGCTCGCCTGTCAGCGCACCTGTTTGTTCACCCGAAAAGGAGTCCTCATGAAACGCTTGCATGTACACGTTGCGGTCGATGATCTGGCCGCCAGCATCCGCTTTTACTCGGCTATGTTTGCCGCCGCCCCCACCGTTGCCAAGGCCGACTACGCGAAATGGATGCTCGAAGATCCGCGCGTCAACTTTGCGATTTCAGCGCGCGGCGCCACGCCCGGCCTCAACCACCTGGGGATGCAGGTCGAGTCTGCCGAAGAACTGGCCGAGATGGGCGCGCGCCTGCAAAAGCTGGAAACCGGGGTGATGGAAGAAATGGGTACCGCCTGTTGCTACGCCAAATCCGACAAATACTGGGCAACCGATCCGCAGGGCATCGCCTGGGAAACCTACCACACGCTCGACAGCATCCCGGTGTTCAGTCATGCCGATGCATCCGTATCCGACAGCGGCTGCTGTGTCCCCGAGCCCGTCGCAGCCAACGTCTCCATCCCGGTCAAGGCCAAACCTGCCGCGGGCGGTTGTTGTTAAGTTTTATTCCATTTCATCAAGGACCTCTCGTGGCTGAAAAAACCTACACCGTGCTGGTGCTGTGCACCGGCAATTCCTGTCGCTCGCAAATGGCCGAAGTGCTGTTGAATCATGACCTCGCCGGCCAGGTGCGCGCGCTCTCCGCCGGCACCCGGCCGCAGCCCAAGGTGGCCGATGGCGCGATCGCGGCGCTGAAAGCCGCCGGCCTGAATACCGACGGCCTGCATCCGAAAGACATCAACGTGGTGATGAACGAGGACATCGACCTGGTGGTGACCGTGTGCGACAACGCTCGCGAAGCCTGCCCGATTTTCCCGCGGACGATTCCGGCCATTCACCTGCCGTTCCACGATCCGCACGGCGAACCGCTGGAAAGCTTCCTTACAGTGCGCGACGACATCCGCACCCGGCTGGTTGCTGCGGTTCGCGAGAAGCTCGGCCTGCAAGCCGCGGCTGTCTGAACCGACGGAGACGCTGCCATGGCTGAACCTGTTTTCAATGTGCTGTTTCTGTGTACCGGCAATTCGGCGCGCTCGATTCTGGCCGAATCGCTGCTCAACCATTTTGGCAAGGGGTGGTTTCGGGCGTTCAGCGCAGGCAGCCAGCCGGTCGGACGGGTCAACCCGTTTGCGCTGGCACTGCTGGAAAAAAATCATTACCCCACCGGCGAACTGCGCAGCAAGCCGTGGGACGAATTCGCGCAGCCCGATGCACCGCGGCTCGACTTCGTGATTACCGTGTGCGACAACGCAGCAGGTGAAGTCTGTCCGGTGTGGCCGGGGCAGCCGATGACCGCGCACTGGGGCATTCCCGACCCGGCCGCGGTGGAAGGCAGTGACGACATCAAGCGCCAAGCCTTTGTCGAGGCCATGAACCAGTTGCAGCGTCGCATCTGCATGTTCGTCAGTCTGCCGTTCGCCACGCTCGACAGCATGAAGCTGCAGCAGGCGGTGCGCGAGATCGGAAAAACGCCATGAGTGCACAGTGTGAAGTAGCAGGGAAACTTGCCGCAGCCGCGCCGATGAGCCTGTTCGAGCGCGGGCTCACCCTGTGGGTGGCGCTGTGCATTGTCGTTGGGGTGCTGCTGGGCCAGTGGATGCCAGGCCCGTTTCAGGCGCTGGGGCGGATGGAAGTGGCGCAAGTCAACATTCCGGTCGGTCTGCTGATCTGGGTGATGATCATTCCCATGCTGATG
Organism: Hydrogenophilales bacterium 17-61-9; assembly: GCA_002256785.1. GTDB lineage: Bacteria > Pseudomonadota > Gammaproteobacteria > Burkholderiales > Thiobacillaceae > Thiobacillus. Next base: position 5,105 of record NCIF01000057.1, on the reverse strand, counting down.
AAGATCGACTTCGGCGCGCTGCACCAGGTGAAGTCGCACTGGAAAGGCATTGGCGTCACGCTGTTCGTCAACTGGGCGGTGAAGCCGTTTTCGATGGCGTTGCTGGCATGGCTGTTCATCCGTCATCTGTTCGCGCCCTATCTGCCGGCGGAGCAGCTCGACAGCTATGTTGCGGGTCTGATTTTGCTGGCCGCCGCGCCGTGCACCGCGATGGTGTTCGTGTGGAGCCGGCTGACCGGCGGCGATCCGTATTTCACCCTGTCGCAGGTGGCGCTCAACGACGCCATCATGATTTTCGCATTTGCGCCCATCGTCGCCCTGCTGCTCGGGCTGTCCGCCATCATCGTGCCGTGGGATACGCTGCTGACTTCGGTGGTGTTGTATATCGTCGTGCCGGTGATCCTGGCGCAGCTGTGGCGCAAGTGGCTGCTCAAACGCGGGCAGGCGGCGTTCGATGCGACGATGGCCCAGCTCGGCCACGCTTCCATTTTGGCGCTGCTGGCGACACTGGTGCTGCTGTTTGCCTTCCAGGGCGAGGCCATCATTGCGCAGCCGCTGATCATCGCATTGCTGGCGGTGCCGATCCTGATCCAGGTGTTCTTTAATTCAGGTCTGGCCTACTGGCTGAACTTCAAGGTGGGCGAGAAGCACAGCGTGGCGGGTCCGTCGGCACTGATCGGTGCGTCCAATTTTTTCGAGCTGGCGGTGGCGGCTGCAATTGCCTTGTTCGGCTTTCAGTCGGGTGCGGCACTTGCGACGGTGGTGGGGGTGCTAATCGAGGTGCCGGCGATGTTGCTGGTGGTCAAAATCGTCAACCGCAGCAAGGGGTGGTACGAAGCGGGCGCATTTCGCGCACAAAATTGACGCTTGTATTTATCAGAGAATACTGATGCTAATCGTTGTCGTGCTGAGCTTCTCTGTCTGACGCTTCTGTCCGAATCGGCATTCGCAGAGCGCTCCTTCATGGTGGACGCTCGCTAGCGGCCGCTGAGAGAGAAAAACAACTGGTGATCTTGGAAGTGCGCTGTCACCCTCATCGTTTTTTCACGATCTGGCAGATTCACTGCGCGGTCCCGGTGCAGCGCTTCAAGGATCTGGGCGACAGTTTCGGCCGATCAATACTGCTGTTTCCGGGCAAGGATGCTTTCCAGGCAACTCTGTGCCGCGAGGGTGCGAACGACGGTTTACGTTCCCAGATGTCGGTACGGCTGTAAAACATGATGGCGCTTTATGGCCTCGACAAGAGCCACGTGACGATCAAGTGCTCAGGAATGAACGACCTATGATGTCTTGACCCTGGACTAGATGTCGAGTTGTAGCGTCATGCCCAGTCCGGTCGCTGCGCAACTCAGGCGCTTTTGCAAGCGCAGCACCGGTTTACCCGCGCCGAGCCATGTGAGTTCATGGTCCTGTCGTTCAACCTTAAAGCATACATCCGCGCTCGGCGACTTCTAGGCACGCTTCTCTTGCCACTGAACTGCAGGTTGGGTACGCACAGCTCAACCCGCTTCTTGGCCAGAGGCAGACAGTTCCCACTTTTTCATTTTTTCCCACAGATTTTTGCGGCTGATGCCCAGAGCGCTTGCGGTGCGTCCCAAATGTCCGTCATGGTCTTCCAGCGCCTTGCCGATGTAGCGCTTTTCCGATTCGGCGACAAATTCCGCCAGGCTGGCCGAAGACAACTCGCCAGCAACGTCCTCAATGCCGAACAAAGCGGCCGGCCCCAGCACCGGGCCGTCTGCGAGGATTGCACCACGCTCCACGGCGTGCTTGAGCTCGCGTGCATTGCCTGGCCAGTCGTGGGTTAGAAGCGCCTGTTCGGCGTCGGCGGACAGTCTCTTGCCGGGCGCGAACTCTTCCAGAAAACGGCGGGCCAGCCACAGGATGTCCTCACGCCGTTGCCGCAGCGGAGGGATATGCAGATGAATCACGTCGAGCCGGTAATACAGATCTTCTCGAAAATGGCCCTGAGTCACCAATTTTCTCAGATCGCGATGGGTAGCAGAAATCAGACGCAGGTCGACCGGCACGGCTTTCTCGCCACCCACGCGAACGATGCGTCGCTCCTGCAGTACGCGCAGTAACTTGGCTTGCATAGGCAGCGGCATGTCGCCGATCTCATCGAGAAACAGCACGCCGCCGTTAGCCTGCTCGAACACGCCTCGTCGCAGCCGGTTGGCGCCGGTGAACGCACCTTTTTCGTGGCCAAACAATTCGGCCTCTAGTAGGGATTCTGGAATCGCCGCGCAATTGACCGCGACGAACGGCGAGCCCGCGCCTTCGGGCGTCAGCTGGTGAAAGGCGCGTGCCACAACCTCTTTGCCAACGCCGGATTCGCCGGTGACCAGCAGCGTGCGCGCCTGCGCGGCGATGCGCGGTAATTGCGACTTAATCCGGCCAAGCGCCGGCGATATCCCGAGATCGGGCGCGCCGGCATCAGAGATCAGGCGCGGCGCGGCGAGCGCGAGATGCCGACGTAGCTTGTCGATCAGTGCATCAATATCAAAGGGCTTGGTGACGTAATCGGTGGCGCCGTGTTTCAGTAAGCGCACCGCCTGATCGACCGCACCATAGCCAGTGATAAATAGCCATGCTGGCAGGGCGGGGAGGCGTTCAGCTAACTCCAAGAACAGGGCATCGCCGCCCATGTCCGGCAGGCGAATGTCCGACAGCACCGCACCGTAAATGCCACCCTGGAGGCGCGCGCGGCCTTCCGCACCGGTGCGTGCCCAATCGGCGTGCAAGCCGTCAAGCTCGAAGCGATCCATAAGGGATTCGCCCATGATGGGGTCATCCTCTATGAGCAGAATACGGGTTTCAGCTTGCATGGGTTTCATCACTCAAGGGAAGGGAGACGCTGAAGCGGGTGTGCTCCGGAACGCTCTCCACGTCGATACTGCCGTTCATCTGTTGCACCAATTGATAGGTTACCCAAAGCCCTAGGCCGTGCCCCTCTCCCTCCCCGAAATAGGGCTCGAACAGATGCTCCCGGCGCCTCGCAGGAATGGCCGGGCCGGCATTGTCCACCGTCAGCACGACCCGATTCGCATCGGGTCGGACAACCACGCTTACCTGTCCCCCCTTGGGCGAAGCGTGCACCGCATTGAGCAGCAGGTTCAGTAGGATTTGCCGCACCTGGGCGGAAGGTAGCGGTAGCGATTCGGCGAGACCATTTGTCCATTCCACTTTCAGATGTTTCGTCCGCGCGTCGGTTGCCACCAGCGTGCGCACGTCTTCAATGTCAGCAGGAGCGAGCGCGTGCGATTCCAGGCGCGCTTCCACCAGTAGCGCCGACACGGTGGCGCGAATTTGGGTGAGGCCACGCTCGATCAGCGACAGCGTCTTTTCCGTACGCAAGTCGAGTTCGCCGGCGCGCCGTCGGTTGCTGATAGTGTTCAACATGCCGCCCAGCGGGTTGTTGACTTCGTGCGCGATGCCCGCTGACAGGCGGCCCAGCGCCGCCAGTCGGTCGCTTTGCGCGAGGTGTTTTTCCAGTGCCTGCTTGCTGCGTAGTTCGGCCAGCATTTCGTGGAAACGATGTGCGAGTTGGCTGACCTCGTCTTTACCGGCCGGGAAATCGCACCGGATGGTTTCTGGCGCTTCACGACCGACGCGGCCCAAGCACTCTGCCAGATGCGACAAGGGTTCAGTGAGGCGCTTGCCCGCCAGCCAGCCCAGTGGTAGCAACAGCAGCAGCACGGGCAAACTGGCCAGCAAAATGCCTTGCGCAATTTCGGCCAAGCGAGGTTTGAGCAGGCTGGCGTCGTAGCGTTGCACGAGGCTTCCCAGCACAGCGTCGTCTTCCGCCAGTACGGGCGTATGCACGTAAATGAAATGTTCGTCTGTGTATACAGCCTGGTGGCCCCCACTGCGCGTCGGAGGGGCGCCGGGCGGCGTCATGGCTAACCGTGACTGCACGGGAAATGTGCGTGGATTGGACGCTGCGAAAACAAGGCCGTATCTATCCAGTAGCACAAAATCCCGTCCGGGCGTCTCGCCGCTTTCGAGTGGCGATTTGAGGGTTTCGTAGGCTTGCCAGATGTCGTCGTGCAGCAGCGCGGGACGCAGGGTACGCGAGAGCACACGTCCCAGACTGGAAACCTGGGCGACGAAGCCTTGGCGCGTGTCTTCGTAACCGCGCCAAACCAGCAGCACCGTGACCGACGCTGTGGCGATTAGGATCACCAGCACCAGGGCGATAGGAGTCTTGATGCGGTAGCTCAGCTGATTAAGCACGATTCAGCTTTCCAGAAAACGCCAATTTTGCTCGATGCTGTCGAATAGCCGGGGCGCGCCGGCGACGAATCCATCCAGATTGAGCCGCCCCAGCAGATCTTTTCCGGCTGCATCGTCGCGCATGGCGATCAGGGCATGTCGCAAGGCCGCGATGCGTTCGGCTGACAAGCCCGGCGCAGCGACGATGGGCGGAAAGCCATAAGCCGGCGAGCGCCACACCACTCGGGTCGCACGCGTCAGATCGGGGTGCTGACGGGCCAGCGTGTCCCAAATATAGCCGTCCACCGCCCCGCCCTGCGCTAGGCCCGCCGCGCAGGCTTCAATCACCCGGCGGTGGCTCCAGGTGAAGAATGTCTTGCGAAAAAACCGCTTAGGGTCGTGGCCCAAGCGCTTGATTTCAGCTTGCGGTACCAACCAGCCGGAATTGGAATTGGGGTCGGAATACGCGAATACCCGGTTGCGCAAATCGGTGATCGAACGCGTACGGGTGTCATCCGACGGCACGATGAGATAGGACCGGTATAGCGGCGCGTGCTGGTAGCTTGGCACCGCTACCAGGCGCATGGTGCGCTTGTGGCGCGTATAGGGATAGCCGCAGATCCAGGCCGCATCGAGCTGGCCGGCCAGCAGGAGTTCAACGATTTCGCGGTAGCTGGCGCGTTGCACGAAACGCACGGTTCTGCCCAGATGTGTTTCCAGCCAGGTTTGCCAAGCGGCGAGAAATTGCGCCTGTTCGTCCAGAAAAACAGGCGTTGTGCCGAACAGCAGGGGCTGGGCGGCCCGTGCGGGTGTCGTGCCGAGGAGAGCTAGGCCGGAGGCGGTCGCGAGCCACGCGCGACGCCCGGCGTTGAAACGCGAGGTCATGCGGC
>NCIF01000218.1 GCA_002256785.1 Hydrogenophilales bacterium 17-61-9 | reverse complement strand
TAGTCTTTAAGAATGCAGCGATCCATCACCACCGTCATGCCGCCTGCTTGCGCCTGTTGCGCGGCGGCGTCATGCACGATGCCTTCCTGGATCCAGATGAACGGCAAGTGTAGCGCCAGGCATTGCTCGACGATAGCGGGCACGTGCCCGGGGGCGCGGAACACATTCACCAGATCGACCTGGAACGGGATGTCGGCGAGATTCGCGTAGGCAGGTTCGCCCAGCACGCTGGCCACCAGCGGCCGCACCGGCACGATGCGAAAGCCATAGCGCTGCATGGCCTGCGCCACGCGGTAGCTCGGCCTGGCGGGCTGCGGCGAGAGACCGACCACGGCGATGGTTTTGACGCGATCGAGCAGCGTGCGCAGGGCGTCGTCGCCGGGATTGCCGAAGCTCACAGGATTTTCTCCATCACATGATCGTCCATTACGAAGCCGTGGCCGATGTCGAACACGCGCGATTCGATGATGCGAAAGCCGTGTTTTTGATAGACGGCGATCGCCGGCGTGTTGCCGCGATTGACCTGCAGCCACAGGCGGCGTGCGTGGTGCGCGCGCGCCCAGTCGGCTGCGGCGGCCAGCAACGCGCTGCCGATGCCGTGGCGCTGGCGGTCGGGATGCACATAGAGTTTGTCGAGCTTGGCATCGGCGCCGTCGAGCGTGACATGCGCGAAACCGGCCAGCGCTGCGTTGGCATGCGCGCCCCACCAGGCGTGTCGAGGGTCGTCGAGCTGCGCGTGAATGCGTGTGGCGGCGTAACGGTCGGCCAGCATGGTATCGATCTGCGCCTGCGAAATCAGCGCCGGGTAGGTGGCCTGCCACACCACGCGCGCCAGTGCGCTGACGGCTTCGACCTCATCCGGCGCGAGCGGTCGGATGTCAGTCATACAGGCTGGCTTCACCGATCGGGCGCGTCTTGAAGCGGCGATGCAGCCACAGATACTGTTCCGGCATTTCGCGGATACGGTCTTCGATGAAGGCGTTCATGCGCGCGACATCGGCGTCGAGGTCGCCGCTCGGGAAATTTTCCCACGGTGGATAAAAGCGCAGCGCATAGCCGCGCCCCCACGACCGCTGGCGGGTAATGACCGGAATGACCTGGGCATCGGTGAGCTTGACCAGCCGCGGCAGCGCCGAGACGGTGGCTGCAGGGATGCCGAAAAAGGGCGCGAACACGGCGTTGAGGCGGCCGTGATCCTGGTCCGTCAGGTAGTAGAACGGCAGCCCGCGCTTGATCGCGGCGAGCGTGGCCTTGATGCCTTCATGACGCTCGATCAGCACGATGTCCGAAAAACGCGTGCGGCCGTGGCGCATGTAATGGTCGGCGACCGGGTTCTGCGCGCGCGCATACATCGAGACGATGGTCTGGTCCATGGTCAGGCGGATGCCGCCCATGTCGAGGCCGACGAAGTGCGGCGCCAGCCAGATCACCGGCCGCACACCGTCGCCGCGCGCGGCTTCGGGGTTGTCGATACGCACCAGGCGGCGCACGCGCGCTTCCGATCCCCACCACAGGATGCCGTATTCCAGCGCGGCGCGGATCGAGGCCTGAAAGGTTTGCCGCAGCCAGCGGCGGCGCTGCGCGGCGGGCACATCGGGAAAACACAGCGCCAGATTGGTGGCGCCGACCCGGCGTCGCTTGCTGGGTATCTGCGCGGCAATCCAGCCGAGGCTGTTGCCGATGGCCGCCTGCAGCGGCAGCGGCAGCCAGTGCAGCAGCCACAGCAAGAAGACACCGAGCCAGACCGGCAGCAGCGCGGGGCGCAGCAGGGTGCGCGATGCACCGCTCATGTCGGCGCGGCGTCCGCGGGCGGCGCGTCGCCCGGGCGTTTGTGGCGGTTGTAGCTCCACAGGTACTGCGCGGGAAAGCGGCGCACCCCGTCTTCCACTGCGCCGGTCTTGCGCTGCAGGCTGGCGACCAGCGTTGGCGTGTAGGCGGGGCGGCCGAGAAACGGCGCCCACACGCCATCGCCGCCGGTCGCCACCTGGTCGGGCAGGATGCCGATGGCCTCGTGACGCTTGAGCGCGGCCAGTTGCGCGCGTACACCGGACAGGTCGGTCGGCACCAGCGTTGCCTGGCCGCGCTGGCGTCCATTTAACATCAGCTCGGACAGCACCGCCTTGCGCGGCGGCTTGTACATGGCAGTGAACGGGTGGCGCGCGGCGTAATCCAGATTGAGCAGTTCGAAGCAGCCGATATGCGGGCCGATCAGGATGATGCCCTTGCCGGCCTCGCGGGCGGCGTCGATGGCCTCCCAGCCGCTGCGGCCCTTGACCAGTTTCAGCACCTGTTCATACGGGCGCAGCCAGACTGGCAGCAGCTCGATGATGGCCTTGCCGGATTCGGCGATGGACTGGCGCAGCAGGCGGCGGCAGTCTGCGCCCGGCGAGCACAGGCCGCTGTCGAATACGTTGTTGCGCATGCGCGCCGAATGCCGGCCTGGCGCCCAGTAGATGAGCCAGCCGAGCACGATGCCGATACCGTGAAGCAACGGCAGTGGCAGACGCGCCACCAGCTTGAGCAGGATCAGCAGTGCGCGATTCATACGGCTGGACATTTGGTGGGCAATGCGACCCCGCCCGGGCACTTGTGGCGGTTGTAGCGCCATTGGTATTGCG
>NCIF01000056.1 GCA_002256785.1 Hydrogenophilales bacterium 17-61-9 | reverse complement strand
GCGCAATCATACATACCGGTTGGTATGTGTCAAGCGCCGACTATCAGGCTATGCCGGGGTTGAGTCTCGATGAATCAACGCAGCTCGCGCTGCGAGGTGGCGCGCAAAAACTCGTTGCGCATCTGGTCGCTGTCCCTGAAGCAACCGGTGAAGGCCTGCGTCACCACGCGCTCGTCGCCGCGCCGGTCTTCGCCCAGCAGCAGGCACAACTGTTCGGCCTCGACGATGCACGCGGCGCCTTTCGCCATGCCGTGCGTCACCAGCGCCTCGGCGATGTCGCGGGTCATCCATTCCTGATACGTGAAGCGGTGGCCAATGGCATCGACCATGCGTCCGATACGGCCGAAACCATGCAGGCGCCCACCTGGGATGTAGGCCACATGCGCCACGCCGCGAAACGGCACCAGATGATGCGGACACACGCCGTGCACGGCGATGCCGCGCACCACCACCATGTCGTCGCGGTCGTCGGCAAACCCCTCGCCCAGCGCTTCTTCCGGGGTAATGGCATAACCGCCGAGCAGGCGCTTTTGCCACAGTTCGCGCACGCGGTGCGCGGTGCGCCCGGTGTGCACCGAATCCGGCGCCACGCCGCAGGCGGCGAGCATGGCGTTGACCGCAGCCTCGAACGCCACCGGATCGAACGAGCCGGTTTGCGGAATGCCGAGGCTGCCGCTGCCGTGCGGGGGGTGGCCGTCGTGGTCGCAGGAATCGCTCATATCAGTTCAGCGTTGCCTTGAGGAACTCCAGCGTGCGCGTCCACGAATCGGTGTCGGCCGCGTGGTCGTATTTGAGCGGCAGGTTGAATTGCGCGGCGTAGCTGTCGGCCTCGCGGTTGGTGAAGGTGTGCTTCACGCCGGGGTAGGCCACGAACATGTAGTCGGCCTTGGCATTGTCCATTTCGGTCTTGAACGCCTCGACCTGCGCCGGCGGCACGACCGGATCGGCCTCGCCGTGGAAGACGCGGATCTTGGCCTTGATGTCGCCCGGCTTGACCGCCACATCGGTGGCCAGCACGCCGTGATAACTCACCACGGATTTGAGCGGCAAACCCGCGCGCGCCATGTTGAGCACCACGCCGCCGCCGAAGCAGTAGCCCAGCGCGGCGATCTCGCCTTTTTTCACGTTGGGCTGCTTGCCAAGGAATTGTTCGGCTGCCTGAAAACGGCTCAGGGCCAGCGGCGGATTCTTGTTGATGCTGCCCGCCAGCGCGCCGGCCTCCGTGGGGTTGGTCGCAATCTGGCCGTTGCCGTACATGTCGACCACCAGCGCGACATAGCCTTCGCTCGCCAGCATGCGCGCGCGTTTGCGTGCGTAATCGTTCGCGCCCCACCATTCGGGCACCACCAGCACGCCGGCGCGCTTGCCTTTTGCCGCATCGTCAAACGCCAGAAAGCCCTTCATGACGGTATCGCCCGCCTTGTAGCTGACGTCCTTGCCCACCACTGCGGCGAGAGCTGATGAACTAAACAACAGCAATGACAATGCGAGTGCGGTTTTCATGGGCGTCTCCAGGTTGAGTGATCCCCAAGCATACCGCGCCCGAACCGGCAATCACAACAGCCGCCCGAATGCCGCCTGCGGCGGTAAACTCACCCTATTCGAACCCGCCTCCCCGTCATGACCGATTCCACCCGACTTTCCAAACGCGTTGCCGAACTGCGCGCCTGTTCGCGCCGCGACGCCGAGCTGACCATCACCGGTGGCTGGGTGCGGGTGGACGGCGTGGTGATCGAAGAACCGCAATTTCGCGTCACCGATCAGCGTATCGAGATCGACCCCAGAGCCGATCTCGCCCAGGCCGAGCCGGTCACCCTGCTGCTGCACAAACCGGCCGGGTGCGCCATGACCGATGCGCTGCCTCTGCTCAGCCCCGCCGCCCTGTGGGCCGACACGGGGTCCAATATCCGCCCGCTGAAAAAACACTTCGCCCAGCTCACCGTCTGCGTGCCGCTGGAAACCGATGCCGCCGGCCTCGTCGTGTTTACCCAGGACTGGCGGGTGGCGCGCAAGCTTCTCGACGCCGCCGCCACCCTGGAGCACGAAGTCATCGTCGAAGTCGCCGGCGAACTCATGCCGAACGGCCTCAAGCGTTTGAACCAGGGCATCCCCTACAACGGCCGCACCCCGCCCGCGATCAAGGTCAGCTGGCAAAACGAAACCCGCCTGCGGGTTGCGCTCAAGGGCGCGCAAATCGGACAGATCGCCCACCTGTGCGAAGCCGTCGGCCTGCAGGTCGTGTCGATGAAACGCATCCGCCTCGGCGGCATTTCCATGGGCAAACTGCCCTCGGGGCAATGGCGTTATATGCGCGAGGATGAGCGGTTTTAATTGATAGGGGCGGACTCGCCACGGACTGACCCGTTCGTGGCGAACCCCCCGTCGAACAGCGCGTGTCTAGTCGCGCTCCGCAACAAACCGCGCCACAAACGCCCCTTCATAACCCACCGGCAAAGCAATGCGGACACGATGGCCGCTTCCCGGCGCAACGCTGAGCGGCGCACCGTCCTTGCCCTGCATGCGTGCAATCGTCAGTTCCAGATTGCCCCCGGGGTGGATGAGCTCGATGCGGTCGCCGACCGAAAACCTGTTCTTCACGTCGACTTCAGCCAGGCCGTCTGCGTCATACGCCATGACATCGCCGACATACAGGCTGCGGTCCGACTCGGAATGGCTCTTCAGGTAGCTCTGGTATTCGCGATCCGGGTGGCGTTCGTAGAAACCGCCGGTATAGCCCCGGTTGGCCAGACCATCGAGCTCGCGCAGCAAGGCCGGATCGAGCGGACGGCCGGCGACGGCGTCAATGATCGCCTGACAATAGCTTTGGCAGGTGCGGGCGACATAGTAAGGCGACTTGGTGCGGCCTTCGATCTTGAGCGAGTCGATGCCGATTTCGGTCAGCCGCTGCACGTGCTCAATCGCGCGCAGGTCTTTTGAATTGAGGATGTAAGTGCCGTGCTCGTCTTCTTCGATAGGCATGTAGCTGCCGGGGCGCTCCTTCTCTTCGATCAGGTACACGTCACCATCCGCCGCCACGGTGGCGGGCTTGACGTCGTATTCCCAGCGGCACGAATTGGTGCACGCGCCCTGGTTGGGGTCGCGGTGGTTGAAGTAGCCCGACAGCAGGCAGCGGCCGGAATAGGCGATGCACAGCGCGCCATGCACGAAGACTTCAAGCTCCATGTCCGGGCATTCCTGGCGTATCTCGGCGACCTGATCGAGCGAGAGTTCGCGCGACAGAATCACGCGCTTGATGCCGAGTTTTTTCCAGAAGCGCACCGCCGCGTAGTTGACCGTGTTGGCCTGCACGGACAGGTGAACGGGCATCTCGGGCCAGGTTTCGCGAATCATGTCGATCAGCCCGGGGTCGGCCATGATCAGCGCGTCCGGCTTGAGCGCGATGACCGGCGCCATGTCCGCCAGATAGGTTTTCAGCTTGCTGTTGTGCGGGGAAATATTGCTGACGACGTAGAACTTCTTGCCCCGGCTGTGCGCATAGTCGATGCCGACGCCCAGCGCCACTTCGTCACGAAAGCTGTTGTTGCGGACGCGCAGACTGTAGCGCGGCTGGCCGGCATACACCGCATCGGCGCCAAAGGCGAGCGCCGTTTCCAGCATGGTTTGCGAGCCGGCGGGCGCCAGTAACTCGGGTTGGCGAAGCGCGGAGTGTTTCAAGTGGGATGACCGGAGTTTGTTGAAGAAGAGCACCAATAGGCGCGCATGGTTTTTTGAGGTGGAATTCTCCCCCACGCCCATTGTACTGATGTGGGCAGAACGCGCGCCGCAGCCTCTCCCCGATTGTATCGGGACAACAAGGTACTACGATCCAGCCTCGATGACCGTCTGTAAAGGTCGACCTGCCGGCCAGGGCGAGTTGGCACACCGTCGCTTCCTCGGCCATAGCGGAAGTTCAGACTAGACTGCGCCAGTGGCTCATGTCTGGCCCAAAGCTGTCGTCGGATTAGACTCGTCAGATCGGTCGCTAGGCAAGACAAAACAAAAGGCAAGCCCCAGTTTTTTCCAGGCTGCACATAATGTCCTGATAACATAAGAGACGACCTCGATAAAGCCAAAGAATGACCCAGATAAAGCCAAAGCTGCACTTTGACGTAAGCACCGGTCTAAAGCGCGTTCTCGGCCGAGAACTGATTACGGACGATGAGGTCGCCGTCTTTGAGTTGGTCAAGAACTCGTTCGATGCTGGAGCCGACGCCGTTCACCTTCACTTTGGAAATGATCGCATCATCGTCGCCGACAACGGCAGTGGCATGTCATACGACGATCTCACGCAAAAATGGCTTTTCGTAGCTTATTCGTCAAAGCGCACTGAACGGCCAGAGGACGATTTCCGCAATGTGGCGGCTGACCGGCGTCACTTCGCCGGCAGTAAGGGAATCGGCCGCTTTTCATCAGATCGGCTTGGCAAGCAGGTCATTGTTCAGTCCCGTGCGAAGGGCAAAGACCGTCAGGTTCATCAGCTCACAGTGGATTGGGATCGATTCGAGCAGAATGACCGCGCGCACTTTGAGTCGGTGCCGGTGGCGTACGCCACCACCGCGGCGTTCGACCTCCCGCGGGAATTGGCAAACTTTGCCTCATCAATGAAGCATGGGACGGTAATTGACATTCGCAAGCTGAGGCGGCCTTGGGGACGTACGCGAATTTTGGCACTGAAGGGATCGTTGTCTAAGCTGATCAACCCGTTCGGGGATCAGATCGACCGCTTCAGCATTCACATCTCCGCGCCCGAAGAATGGGCTGACGACCAGAAGCTGGCGCAAGCTGCTAAAAATGGCGGGCAGGAGGCCCTGACAAAGGACATCGTCAACGGCCGTGTCGGCAATTTCATCTTCGCTGCTCTGCAGGACAAGACGACCTTTATCCGGGTATCAATTGAAGGCGATCAACTGAACACCACGCTTACCGACCGAGGTGAACTGATCTACCGCATCCGCGAGCCCAACCCATATCCAGGCCTCACAAATTCGGGTTTCGTCTGCGAGATCTACTATCTGAACCAATCGGCGAAAACGACCTTCACCCGCCGAGTCGGCCTTCAGCCGGTACAGTTCGGTTCGGTGTTTCTCTTCAGGAACAACTTCCGCGTCTATCCGATCGGCGAAGTCGGGAACGACTGGTTCGGGTTTGATCGCCGTAAACAGCAAGGCTACGCCCGGTTCCTCGGAACGCGCGAGACCATTGGGCGTATCGACGTATTCGGGTCCGACGAAGACTTCCAGGAGGCATCGAGCCGCAACCAAGGCCTCATCGACACACTCGCAGTGCAGCAGCTACGGCGAGCGGTGATGGAACACTGCCTGAAGCGACTTGAGAAGTATGTTGTGCCGGTGTCGTGGGCGGACAAGGCCGACGCGAACACGGAAGACCTATCTCGCCTGCTAACTGATCCTGGCCGGGCGCGCGTGTCGGCGGCCGTTGCCAATCTTGTCGATAACGACCAAATCGAGCTGCTGGAATACAGCCGCAATCTCATCGACCTGATCAATGAGCGCTCGGAAAACTTTGAAGAATCGCTAGTTAGCCTGCGCGCGATTGCCGAGAAAACCGGTGACAAGAAGCTCATTGCGAAACTGGACTCGGCAGAACGTCGCTTTGACGAGCTGAAGAAATCGGAGGCCGATGCGCGCCGGGTTGCCGATCAGGAGCGCCAAGCGACAGCAGCAGCGACACAGCGCGCAGAGACAGCCGAAGCGGCGATGGCGGTTGAACGCAGGCGGTCGCATTTTCTTGAATCGATCGTTGACCTAGACACCGCGACGATCCTGAATCTGCACCATCAGGTCACGATCTATGCGGTGGATATCGCGCAACAGATCGAAAATTTGCTCTCAGCAACTGCGGGAAAGACGACCGTCCCGAGGGAGTCAGTACTTAAGGCTATGGAGCAGATGGCGTTCTTGAACCGCAAAGTCCTTGCGGTGACAAAGTTCGCGTCACGCGCAAAGTTCAAGCTGGATTCCGAGACGATTGAGACTGACCTGCCCAGTTTCATCACCGACTACATTGAGCAGATTGCCCGCACGACGGGAAGCGCTCGTCTTCAGATCGACGTTGAGAACGAGCATCCGGGGTTGAAGATGAGGTTCAAGCCGATTGACGCCTCCATAATCGTCGACAATTTGGTCAGCAACGCGAAGCGTGCAAAGGCGTCGCACATCAAGTTCGAGCTGTCGCCGATCGACAAGCGCGGACTGCTGATCCGCGTGACAGACAACGGTCGCGGTCTGGCGGCTGGTACGAACAAGGCCAGCATCTTCGAGATGGGATACACGACGACCAATGGCTCGGGCCTCGGCCTCTACCACGTCCGGCAGGTACTCGGCGAAATTGGTGGCAGCATTGAGTTGGAAGAGAACGAAGGAAAGAAGGGAACGACCTTCGTCATAACGATCGTTCCTACGGGGAAGGGGAAATGAGGCTCGATTTCAATGTGTTGTGGGTGGATGATCAGCCAAGCTACTTGGATGCGCAGATCGTAGCAATCAAGGTACGTATGGCAGAAGAGGGTTTTAGCTTCAATCCAACGCAATGCACCAACATCGGCGAAGTAGAAGCGCTCATCGCTGGCGATGTTTTTCAGGACGAAATTGATCTAATTATGGTGGATTGGGATCTTGGGAATGAAGTTAAAGGTCAGGACGTAATCGAACGAATTCGACAGGTCGTTCGATACAAGGATGTAATCTTCTATTCTTCTCTGACCCCCGCCGCTGATCTTCGGCAGTTGGCCTTCAATCAGAAATTGGAAGGCGTCTACTGTGCAAGCAAAGGCGAGCTGGTTGAAGAAGTGCTAGGAGTGTTCGAGGCCTTGGTAAAAAAGGTTCTCGACCTCGACCACACTCGCGGAATTGTCATGGGCGCGACCAGCGACATTGACCACCTCGTCAATACCTGTCTGGCCACGGCCCACTCCAAGCTCGATGACGCGGGTAAGGACAAGTTCATTGGTGAAGCGTTGCAACGCATCGCCGACAAGGTGAAGAATATTTCCAAGCAGGGCGATAAAATCAAAAATGCACCGAACGTTGATGCCCTATTCAAAGCTCATATGCTTTTCACCTCTGATGACAGGCTTCGCATGCTGGCGGCCATCCTAGAGATGGACGCGTTCGTGCCTCATGCGAGTGCGAGGGAAACGATTGAGACGTACCGCGCGGGCGTTGTTCAGAAGCGAAACACGTTGGGGCACATGGTCCTCGCTCCAGAAGGCAAGCCACAAGCGGTCGAGACCACGGAAGGAAATTTTGTCAGTCTTGACGAGATGCGTAACCTGCGTAAATTGATCCTAAGCCTTCGCGTAGATTTCCGTGCTCTTGCGGATGCGCTGACGGCTTGATTGCCCCGATGGGGCTCGGCTCGCTTGCTTGGTGTCTGCCATTAGAGCCGTGAGCATTTCTCCGATGGCGCGGGCGACTAGAGGCGGAACGGCGTTAGCGACCTGTGTGAAGCGCGGTACTTCTTTCTTGCGCAGATGTCCCCCAGTCGTGTATTTGCCCTGGAACACATACCAATCCGGAAAGCTTTGCAAACGAGCGTTCTCACGCACCGTTAGCGTTCTGGGTTCGCTGTAGTGAATGAGATCGTCCGGCATGCTCGTGATGGTCGGCGACGGGCGGTCTGGATCAAGCACGCGCAGTGCCCGCTTTTTAAGTCCGAATCGTTCGCGGACCTCGGCGCTGATGCTCGTATTTAGACGTCCTTCCGCATGGCATACGTCAATGATTTCTTGGAAACGCTGTGCTATATCGTCTGCATGGCGGGCGAGCCTCAGATCGCTAGGTATCGTGCCGGCCCCATTCATAAGCTTCTGATAGCGAGTCAGCGGCTTCCTGTAGGCGATCTGGTCAAATCCTTTGGTGTCTTTCGACGGCTCCTTTCCGCATCGACCAACTTCGAGATCACTGATTGCGTTCGATGATGAGACGGGCGCACTGATGCCAAGGGATCGAAGGAATGAGGGAATCCTGCTTTCAAGTAGCTTGAAAGGGTCGGCTGTCGAAATTGACGATCTGACTGCGATCACAAAATAGCGTGTACGAGCCTGCGGTACACCAAACTGCGATAGGTCAAGTAACCGCTCATACACCTTATAGTCCTCGGCGAGCACAGCCCTTAGGGCGCCAGCGTAGTTGGTTACATTCTCGCCGACCGCAAAGTCCATCGTAAAACCACGCACATTTTCAATTAATACAATCTTCGGCTTTATGATTTCGACGAGACGGAGATACTGACCAAATAACTGATTTCTCGGATCGTCGTGCTGTCTGCGGCCAGCCATGGAAAAGCCCTGACACGGCGGCCCGCCGACTAAAACATCAATGCTACCGCTGAGTACCGCCAGTTCTTGTTCATATTTATCCAACAGCGACGTAATACTTAGCGGCTCTTTTGGGAGCCACTGCGGCCACGAATACCTGAAGGGTGCCGTTTTCGACAGCAAATTAGCTTTCAAAGTCGCGAAGGCGAAACTGTCATGCTCAATCGCAAACTTGCCCATCAGGCCACCCTGCATCAAGCCAAGCGAAAGCCCGCCGCATCCTGCAAAAGCGTCGATAAAGGTGAGTGGGTTGGACATTTCCATTTTCTTTTCGGTCTATTTTTTAATTATGCGACGTTTATGAAAAATGCGCCAGGCGCAAATATCGATAAGCATCTTAATAGCGCTACATTATTGAATGTTCGCCACACTGTTATACAGTCCGTAAGCGCCCGCTGGCATGTAGTAACAACGAGATGGCCGCATGCATACGTTGAAAGAGATAGTCAACCTGCCGTAGCTCGGTAATAGGTATCTTGCCGACTTCGGAATGACGGATCATGAATCTGTTGCCGATGTCAGTCAGCTGTTGCGCCTCTATCTCCAGCAATCCCCTGAACGCCGGCTCGGTCGCAGCCGTGTCTAAAATGTTGGAGGTGCTCGCTTTCTTGTCCTTACCGGCCTCGATGGTCTTCAGTCGCTCCCACGCATCCCAGAGTTTTTCGATGGACTCGCGCCGTACGGTAGGGTCTCGATGCAGATACTTCTCCGTGGCAACTGCAAGCATCTGGTCAAGCAGGACATCACCCGTGTGTACGGTAGATCGCGCCAATTCCTCGTGCAGCGGTGTAGGGATTAGCCGCTTCACCTCCCCATCAACGAGTTCAAACGCCATCCCGTTCCGTTCAAAAATGCGGTTCACGTCAGTCGCGAACTTGGCTTGCCCTTGCTGCTGGTCGTAGGTGTAGTGAGAATGGTTCCAGTAGCTGTGGAATTCTGGATTCAACGCCTCGGCGACATGCTCATAAGTGAACTCCACCAGATCGAAGACTTGACCGTCAGTGGGTGAAGCGTCGTGTTCAAACGGCTCGCGCGGCCACAAAAGATTGTAGCCGTCCATCGTTGCCCGCAGCTTGCTGAAGTCGGTCCCGGCATGAGCGTAGCCGTCGCGACATTTCTCAGGAAAACGCAGACCAAACCATTCCTCGTCCATACGGGCACGAATCAGCGTCAGCAGAGCATCGCTCGCCGTCGCGTCTAGCGTTCCGGCCACTCGCGGCTTGATAGCGCCGTGGCGTTCAGAGAAGAGTTTCTTCATGGCCATTACGTCCCTTGAACGTCGATCTATCCACTAGTTGGTCTGGGTATATGCGTGTAGCCGCAATGATGGCATGACCAAGCCACACCTGTACTGAGTGGCTCTGATTCTAATTGTCGGACAGACGCGCAGAACGCACTACGCTGTTTGGTGGTTCATGCCAAGAACATGGCACACCAATTAGTCGGCGCGGTTTGAAAATTAAGGCGGTGGTGGCTGAGAGCAACTGGAGATTGCGGATGTTACGCAGCAGTTCTTCGCCGGCCTCATTCACCAACGTTGAAGCGGCCATTCAGCGCCATTTCTAGCAATGTCCGGTGTGCAGCGCATAGCTGACCGCGGTGGCCCAGAAGGCCACCGGCCGCTTCGGCCGATGAAGAGACAGTCGCCGCTTTCATCACGAACTTCCGCTTTTGGCCCGCCAACCGCCGCTCGCCTTCATCGGACGCGACCTCCTACCCGTAAAGCTGGACAGCAAATCCATCTTGCGCCCACTCGCCCTTCAGTTTCCAGCCTGCGCTGTTTGCAATCCCACCAAATTCATCGCACCGGTATTTGCAGGAATTTTCGGTGTGCAGGGATTCGCCCGCGTCGAAATGGAATGACTGGTCTGAAATAGTGACGGTTTGTTCGACGAGGCTGACCAGGTGCATTTCGATGCGGCCGGCCTGCGGGTTGTAGAAGGCGTAATGGCGAAAACGAGCGGGATCGAAATTGGCGCCGAGTTCGCGGTTCAGGCGTTGAAGCAGGTTGAGGTTGAAGGCTGCGGTGATGCCGGCGGCGTCGTTGTAGGCCTGGTGCAATAGCTGCGGGTCTTTTTTGAGGTCGAATCCGATCAGCAGTTGGCCGGCTTCACCTGCCAGTTGGCGGAAGCGGGCGAGCACAGCGACCGCCTCGGCGGGCGAGAAGTTGCCGATGCTGGAACCGGGGTAGTAAATCAGGCGGCGGCCCGGCGCGATGTGGGGTGATGCCGCATCGAGTTCATGGATGAAGTCCATGCCGATGGCGGTAACGTCCAGCCGGGGGTAGTCGTGCGCAAGGGATTCGGCTGCCGGGGCCAGGGCGCTGCCGGCGATGTCGAGCACGATCAGCTGGCCGGGGTGCAGCGCGTCCAGCAAGACGCGGACTTTGCTGCAATCGCCCGCGCCCGGTTCGAGGATGCAGTCCACCGCGCCGATGGCGGCGGCGATTTCGGGCAGGCGCGAGGCCATGAGCGCCTGCTCGGTGCGGGTGACGGCGTATTCGGGCTGTTTGCAAATGGCTTCGAACAGGCGGCAGCCGGGCGCGTCGTAAAAGTATTTGGGGGGGATGAATTTGGGCTGCGCCGCCAGTCCGGCCAGCGCGTCGGCACGCATATCGTCGCGCGCCGCGGGCAAGTCCAGAAAGCGGAAGGCCACTCAGGCGACGACCGAAACCTGGGTTCCGGCGTGGAGCTGGCCGATTTCCGCGGCGGCGGCAAAGCCGTGCTGGCTGAAAATGGCCAGCACGGCCGCCCTCGATTCGGGCGCGCAGCTCACCAGCAGGCCGCCGCTGGTTTGCGGGTCGGTCAGCACGGCGCGCTGCCAGTCGGCGATGCCGTCGTCCAACCCGACTTCCGCGCCATAGCTTTCCCAGTTGCGCAGGCTGGCGCCGGTGATATGGCCGCCCTGCGCCAACGCACCCACACCGGGCAGCAACGGCAGCCGGCCCATGTTCACGCGCGCCGCCAGGTTTGAGGCGCGGGTGATTTCGAGCAGATGGCCAAGCAGGCCGAAGCCGGTGATGTCGGTCATCGCATGCACGTCGTCGAGTCCGGCCAGATCGGCGCCCGCGGTGTTGAGTTGGGTGGTGGCGGCGAGCATGGCGCGATACTGTTCATCGCTCAACGCGCCCTTTTTCAGCGCCGCGCTGTAGATGCCCACCCCCAATGGTTTGCCGAGGATAAGGCTGTCGCCGGGCTGGCCGCCGGCATTTTTCTTGACCTTGCGCGGATCCACCACGCCGATGCCGACCAGACCATAAATGGGTTCCGGCGCATCGATGGAGTGGCCGCCGGCGATGGGAATGCCCGCCTGCCTGCATACCGATTCGCCGCCGGCGAGGATCTGCCGGATCACCGAGTTGGGCAGCTTGCCGATCGGCATACCGACGATGGCCAGCGCAAACAGGGGGCGCCCGCCCATGGCATAGACGTCGGACAAGGCATTGGTGGCGGCGATGCGGCCGAACTCGAAGGGATCGTCGACGATGGGCATGAAAAAATCGGTGGTCGCCACAATCGCCTGTTCGTCGTTCAACCGATACACCGCGGCATCGTCGCCGTGCTCGATGCCGACCAGCAGATCGGGATAGGCCGCCGCCAGATGCGAGGCGAAAGGCGTGTCGGACAAGATGTCGCGCAGCACGGCAGGGGAAATCTTGCAGCCGCAACCGCCGCCATGCGAGAACTGGGTAAGCCGGATGGGTTGATCAGGAATGGGAGCAGTCATGTTCCGAATTCACCTGTGGTTTAGAGTGGGCGACTAGAATTCTTTTGAATTTACCTCATTTGCATAGCATGAACATAATCCACCCCGTCAGCGGCTTCAGCGCGGCGCAACTCATCGACAAGCTGGCGCACACGCGCGGCCAGCTTCGCGCGCTGACTGCCTGCCTGCCCGCCGATGCATGGTTGGGGCCGCGCGCCGAGCATTTGAACCCGCCCCTGTGGGAAGCCGGGCACATCGTCTGGTTTCAGGAACGCTGGTGTCTGCGCGCACGGCCCGACGGCAGTTTTGCGCCCAGCCTGCTGGCCGGAGCCGACGCACTGTACGACTCGTCCACTGTTGCGCACGCCAGCCGCTGGAATCTGTCCTTGCTGGAACCGGCTGCGGTCGAGGACTACGCCGCCCGGGTGTCGGCTGCGGTCGCCGCCCGACTGCGGGCCGCATTCAACGATGACCTGGCTTATTTTGCCGAGCTTTGCCTGGTACACGAACTGATGCATATCGAAGCCTGGCGGATGGCTTTTCAAAATCTGGGTTATGCCGCGCCCGCACAATCCAGACCCCAACGCACCCTACCGCAGCACACTGAACGACTGGCGTTTGCCGAGAGCGAGGTGACGCTCGGCAGCGGACCTGACGCAGGCTTTATTTTCGACAACGAGAAATGGCGTCACGCTGTGGCGGGCCCGGTATCCGAGACGGACTATGCCGCCTTCGTCGACGCGGGCGGCTACCCGCGCAGCGCGGGATGGTCGGAGGCGGGCCGGGCATGGCGGACGGCCAGCGGCGCGACGCATCCGATGTACTGGCGTAAGCATCAGGGGGCGTGGCAAGTGCGACGTTTTGCGGACTGGGCGCCGCTGAATCCGCACGCGCCCATGCTGCACATCAACCGCTTTGAAGCCGAGGCCTGCGCCGCCTGGATGGGTCGCCGCCTGCCCTCGGCGGCGCAGTGGCTGCGGGCGACGCAGCACGCGAATTTTGCTTGGGGTGCGGGCTGGGAATGGATGCGCAACGCCTTTGCGCCTTATCCGGGTTTTTCCGCCGACCCCTATCGGGATTATTCCCAACCCTGGTTTCACAGCCACGCCGAATTGCGCGGCGGCGGGCCGTTCACCGACCCCTTGCTCAAACGTCCGGGCTTCCGCAATTTCTATCTGCCGCATCGACGCGACCCGTTCGCCGGGTTCCGCACCGTCAGTCCAGCCTGATTCAAGCCGGGCAGACCCCGTCAGGGCAAAAACAATTCCAGCAGATCGTTCAGGTAGCGTTGCCCCAACAGCGTCGGCTTGAGCCGGGCCGCGTCGCGTTCCAGCAGACCCCGGTCGCGTGCGCGTTCGAGCGCGGCCGTACAGACAAGCAACGGCAGCCCGGTGCGCTGCTCGAACAAGGTCGTGGACACGCCCTCATTCAATCGCAGCGCATTCATCATGAACTCGAACGGCAGGTCGTTTCGGGTCAGCGTGCGGGTGTCGGCAAGGTGCGCGCCCTGCCCCACCGCATCGATGTATTGCTGCGGATGCTTGGTGCGCATCTGCCGCAGGATGCGGTCGTGAAAGCTGAGTTTGGAATGCGCGCCGGCGCCGATGCCGAGGTAATCGCCAAACTGCCAGTAGTTGAGATTGTGCCGGCTGGCGTGCTGCGGCCGCGCATAGGCCGAGGTTTCATAGTGCTGCATGCCGGCTTCGATCAGGCGCGCTTCGATCGCCAGGTGCATGTCGGCGGCCACATCCTCATCCGGCAGATTCGGCGGCGCGGTATGGCCAAACGGCGTATTGGGTTCGAGCGTGAGGTGATAGGCCGACAGGTGCGGCGGCTGAAACGTCAGCGCGGTGTCGATATCGGCCAGCGCCTCGTCCAGCGTTTGCCCCGGCAAGGCAAACATCAGATCGAGATTGAAGGTATCGAAATGGGTGGCGGCGAGTTCGGCCGCGCGACGCGCTTCGGTGTCGTCGTGGATGCGCCCGAGCGCCTTGAGGTGCTGCGGGTTAAAGCTCTGGATGCCGAGCGAGACGCGCGTCACCCCCGCTGCGCGGAAGCCGGCAAATTTGGCGGCTTCCACTGTGCCGGGGTTGGCTTCCAGCGTGATTTCCGCATCCGGCAGCAAGGGCGTAAGCGTGCGCACGCCGGTCAGGATACGGTCGATGCCTGCCGCCGAAAACAGGCTGGGGGTGCCGCCGCCAAAGAACACGGTGTGGATTTTTCGCCCCCAGATATCGGGCAGCGCCCGCTCCAGATCAGACAACAGCGCGTCGATGTAAGCGGCTTCGGGTATGCCCTGCGCTGCGTGCGAATTGAAGTCGCAATACGGGCATTTCTTCACGCACCACGGCAGGTGAATGTAGAGCGACAACGGCAGCGAGACCGTCAGGCCGCCGCCGGCAAAACGAACAATGGAATCAGCCAAGTCGGTTCAGCTGTTTGAGTTTTTCGACCAGATCGCGCAATGCCTGGCCGCGATGGCTGATAGCGTTCTTGGTGTCGTCGTCCAGCTCGGCGCCGGTTTTATCAAACTCGGGCGCCAGAAAATACGGATCGTAGCCAAAGCCGTTTTCACCGCGCGGCACGTCGATGATTTCGCCGTACCAGCGGCCTTCCGCGATCACCGGCTCGGGGTCGTCGGGATGGCGCACATAGACCATGACGCAGGTGTAATGCGCACGGCGGTTGCTCTCATTGGCAAGGTCGGCGATCAATTTGTCGTTGTTTCTGGCGTCGGATCTGGGCTCGCCGGCATAGCGCGCCGACTGCACGCCGGGCGCGCCGCCCAACGCCTCGACGCAAATGCCGGAATCGTCGGCCAGCGCGGGCAGACCGCTGTGCGCGCTGGCATGGCGCGCCTTGGCCAGGCAGTTTTCGACGAAGGTGACGTGCGGCTCGGGGCAATCGGGCACGTTGAACTGCGACTGCGGCACCGCCTCGATGCCGAGCGGCGCCAGGATGCGGGCGATTTCGCGCAGCTTGCCGGCGTTGCCGGATGCAATGACGAGTTGGCTCATGACGCCAGGGCTTTCTGCTGTGCCGTCGAAATCTGCGCGATGCCGGCGCTTGCCAGGTCGAGCAGGGCTTCGAGGGTAGCGCGCGAAAACGGCGCGCCTTCTGCGGTGCCCTGCACTTCGACGATGCCGCCGCTGCCGGTCATCACCACGTTCATGTCGGTGTCGCAGTCGAAGTCTTCCACGTAATCCAGATCGAGCACCGGCTGGCCCTGATACACCCCAACCGAAACGGCGGCGATGCTGTCGCTGAGCGGGGTGTCGGCAAGCTTGCCGTCGCGCAGCAGCCCGGCGATGGCGTCGGCCACCGCAACATAGGCGCCGCAAATGCTGGCGCAACGGGTGCCGCCGTCGGCCTGCAATACGTCGCAGTCGATGTGCAGGGTGCGCTCGCCGAGCTTTTTCAGGTCAACCACGGCGCGCAGGCTGCGTCCGATCAAACGCTGGATTTCCTGAGTGCGGCCGCTCTGCTTGCCGCGTGCGGCTTCGCGGTCGCTGCGGGTATGGGTGGAGCGCGGCAGCATGCCGTATTCGGCCGTCACCCAACCTTCGCCGCTGCCTTTTTTATGCGGCGGGATTTTGTCGAGCACGCTGGCGGTGCACAGCACGCGGGTGTCGCCCATGGTGACGAGCACCGAGCCTTCGGCATGCCTGGTGAAGCCACGGGTAAACGTCAGGAGGCGCAGCGCGTCGGGGGTGCGGCCGCTCGGGCGGGAAAGGGCAGACATGGCAGCAATCAAAAGTGGAAAGCACGATTTTACCGCGCCGGCGCAAGGCCTGCGCGGCCAGGCATTCCACGCGGCTTGCCTGACTGCAACTTACTTGGCCGAAATTTTCTGGATCGCCTGCTGGATTTCGGCGATCGCGCGCTCGATCTCGTCGTCCGTCACCGCAGGGGTGCCGGGCAACGGACGCAGCGCGTTGATCTGCGTGGTGACGCCGCCATCCGGTAGCGCCAGGGTGGAGATGGAATCCTTGCTCGGCATGCGCGCCTCGCCCCAGGTCATGGCGACGAGGCTGAGGTTGTCGCCATGCTCGCCGCCGCGGAACTCGGCGTGGTCCATCAGATGGCGCACGGCATCTTCCAGCGTGTAGGCATGCAGTAGCGCGGACAGCTCATGCGCATTGATCATGCCCCAGATGCCATCGGTACACAGCAACATGGTGTCGGCGTCGTGCAGCGGCATCGGCGCATTGCATTCCACCTGCGGCGTCACATAGCC
>NCIF01000055.1 GCA_002256785.1 Hydrogenophilales bacterium 17-61-9 | reverse complement strand
GCCGGCCACTTGCTCGCCGTAAACCGGTCGTTGAGCGGGGGTAGTAGAGGCCTTAGCTATTCAAATTGGAAGGCGATCTCGACCGGCAACTCATGGCCGAGAGTACGCGTACGGTATCTTGCTCCAAAGCGGCCGCTGGTACATAACCGTCGTGGTTCAATGACTGCTATGCGGTGACATCGCCCAATAGGCGCTCTCGGCCATGAGCCGTCCTTGGTGAATGCCACAGAGCAGCCATTCGGCTGGCTGCTCCACACTGAAACCCGCCGAACAGGCTACGCGTGCAACTCGGCCAAAGGCGCCGCTGGCGCTTTGATCTGTCAACGACCGCAATATTGTCGAGACCGGACGTCAATCGGCATAGCAGGGCCGAATGGCCATCGCGACTTCAGAGTATCTTGATCGACCAATCGGCTGCCGTTGAACGCGATTTCCCGAATGTCACGGCATGAGGAATCGTCAGCGAATCGTGAAGCACACATCGAGGCAGAATAATGCGCACCATCAAGTGGAGCGCGTTGCAGGCCTGAAGGCCCGATGAGTGCAAATAATTAAAAAAAAAAATGCGGCGGCCGGTATTGCGCCGCCTTAGACCGTTTTTCAGAAATTACTGGATCGCAAGCTTCTTGGCCGAACTGGCCGCCTTTTTCGGCAGCATCAACTCCAGCACGCCGTCGCTGTACTTGGCCTGGGCCTTGGCTTCGTCGATGTCATGGGCGAGGGTAAAACTACGTGCCACCTTTCCGACGTAACGCTCGGAACGCAGCACTTTTTCGTCCTTTTTCTCTTCCTTCTCTGCCTTGGTTTCTGCACTGATCGAAACCTGGTTGCCTTCGATGTTGACCTGGATGTCTTCCTTCTTCACGCCGGGGATGTCGGCATGCACGGTATAGCCATTGTCATCCTCCTTCACATCCATCTTGATCTGCATCTGAGGCAGCCCTTCGAGGAGGGCGGGCCGCACGAAAAAGCCCTTGAACAGGTCATCGATATCGCCAAACGGATCGATATTAACCAGATTGAAGGGATCGTAACGGGTGATGTTGGCCATGATTTATTCCTTTATGCGGATACGTTAACGAACTCAACACAGGCTGCGCTTGTAACCACCTAATCAGTTTAGGCACGATCTTGGACGATTCAAGACCATGGCTCCTTTATTGCGCATCGGTCCGGTCTGTCGCGGGCTTTTACCGCGCCGTGCCGTAGGAGGGATCGACGGCGTGGGGCGCTTCCGGCAGGCCCGCGACTTTCATACCCTGAGTCACCGGTCCACCGGGGAACAGGGAATACAGCCAGCGATTGCCTCCTTTGTCAGCGAAATGATGCTCCAGGGCAAGCAGGATTTTCTGGGCGTCTTCCCGGCTGCCGCCCTGGTTGATCACGTAATCGCGCAGGTAATCCAGCACCTCGTGGTGCGCCGCAGTCAGCTCTATTCCAGACTCTTCAGCTAGTTTTCGGGCGATATCATGGGACCACTCGTCGATCTCCACCAAGTCGCCATAATGGTTCCGGATCAGTTGCTTGCCTTGAATAATTGCGAGAATAGGGACAGGGTTAGTCATAATTAACTCCTTGGTTCATTCAACAGAAATAGGGGTTGGCTTTCGCCTGCCAGCCACGACCTTGGGTAGTTGCACCCGTAACACGCCGTTTTTGTAGTGTGCCCGGGCCTCGTCGGCCTTGACCGCGACGGGCAGCGGCACCACACGGCGGAAGACGCCATACGCGCATTGCACCACGCGCCAGCGGCCCTCTGTCGCCTGCTGCTCGAAGCGCTTCTCGCCGCTCACGACCAGCGCGTCGTCCTGGATTTCGATGTTCAGGTCTTCCTTCTCCAGTCCGGGCACTTCTAGGCGCACCACCAGGCGATCATCATCCTCGAACACATCGCCGCCCAGCATGGACCAGCCGTGGCTGGGCAGCCAGGACAGGTCATCCACACTGTCGGGCGCGGGCAGATCGGTCTTGTCACCGGGCTTGAACTGGGTCAGCGCCCCGGAGGCCGACTGCCAAAGATGTCGCCAGCCTTCGGCCAGGTTGTCCCAGAACGAGCCCATGCTTTCCTTGATGTTTTCCAGTTTCATGCTGTTCTCCTTTTTCGATAGACCGGCCAAGCCTATGGCCGGCCGAAAGCCTCCTGCAGGCGACCCATTTCCGCGAATGGGTGGCGTGGGAATGGACTACGATGAAACATGCCTAAATCCTCCTTGCGTCTCGTTGAAGCGGCACCACGCAGCTTTGTCTCCACTCAATTTAGGGTAGTAGAAAAATTTCAACACATTCAAGATCTGCCAGCGAAGGCCTACAAAATGAAAACGAATCCATCCGCCTAAAGAATCGAAATGCAATTCAGGGATTATTACGAGGTGCTGGGCGTGCCGCGCGACGCCACGGCAGACGACCTTAAGAAGGCCTTCCGCAAGCTAGCGCGCAAGTACCATCCGGACGTGTCCAAGGAAAAGGACGCCGAGGCGCGCATGAAGGACGTGAACGAGGCCTATGCGGTGCTGTCCGATCCGGAGAAGCGCGCCGCCTACGACCAGCTGGGCAAGGATTACCAGCCGGGACAGGACTTCCGACCGTCGCCCGACTGGGACGCCGGCTTCGAGTTTTCCGGTCATGGCTACGCGCCGGACGAGGCTGCCGGATTCTCCGATTTCTTTGAGCAGATCTTCGGCCGCGCCGGTATGGGCGGGCGCGGCTTCGGCCAGGCCCATGCCCGTCGCGGCAGCGTGCGTGCGCAGGGCGAAGACCATCATGCCAAGGTGGTGCTCGACCTGGAAGATGCCTTCACCGGCGCCACCCGGCAGATATCGCTGCGCGCGCCAAAAACGGACGCCCAGGGCCGGGTGACACTGGAATCCCGCACCCTCAACGTGAAGATCCCCAGGGGCATCAAGGCCGGCCAGGTCATTCGCCTGGCCGGGCAGGGCGCGCCAGGAATCGGTGGCGGCCCGGCCGGCGACCTGCTGCTGGAGGTGCAGTTCAAGCCCCATCCGCGCTTTCGCGTGGAGGGGCGTGATCTTTTCCTGAAGCTGCCGGTGGCGCCGTGGGAAGCGGCGCTGGGCGCGGTCGTCAGCGTGGACCTGCCCGGCGGCCCAGTGAAGGTGCGCATTCCGCAAGGCGCGCAATCCGGGCGCCAGCTGCGGGTGCGCGGTAGGGGCATCCCCGGCGAGCCGCCGGGCGATCTGATGCTGACCATCGAGATCATGTTGCCGCCGGCCGACACGCCCCGGGCGCGAGAATTCTATGAACAGATGGCGAAGGAATTCGCCTTCGATCCACGGCAAGGGAGATGAGTCATGCGTGACGACGACATCCTGATCGGCACCCTGAAGGAAGACAGCTGGCTCACGCTGGAGCAGGTGGCTGCCGCGTGCGCCGTCGAGCCGGCCTGGCTCGTTCGGCATTTGGAGGAAGGGCTCATCCCCCACGCCGAAAGCGTGGCCGGGGTGTGGCGTTTTTCCGGTGCGGCGCTCATCCATGCCCAGCGCATGCGCGAACTGGAGCGGGATTTCGATGCCGTGCCCGAACTCGCGGCGCTGATGGCCGACCTGCTGGAGGAACTCGACGCCCTGCGCGCCCGCGTGCGCAACCTCGACGGATGACGGCGATGAACACCGCGGTAGTGCAGGGACACGCCGCCGCCAACCGGTTGCAGACGCTGCTGCTGGTCGGCGCGCTGTTCGCCATCGGCGGCCTGGCCGGGTTCGTCCTGTTCGGCGAAAGCGGCTTGTGGCTGGCCCTCGCCGCCACGCTGTTTGCTCTGGTGGTGGAACCGCTGGCGGCCACCCGGCTCACCCTTGCGCTCTACCAGGCACGCCCCATCCACCTTGCCGAGGCACCGCAACTCTGGCGCACCTTGGAGGTGCTGGCCGAGCGCGCGGGGCTGCCTGCCGTGCCGCTGCCGCACTATGTCCCGAGCCGCATGGTCAACGCCTTCGCCGTGGGCAACCGGCAGCAATCGGCCATCGCGCTCACCGACGGCTTGCTTGCCCGCCTGAGTCCGCGCGAGCTGGCTGGGGTGCTGGCCCACGAAATCGCACACATCGCCAGCGGCGATCTCAAGGTGATGAACCTGGCCGACTACGTGAGCCGGCTCACGGGGCTGTTCGCCATCTTGGGGCAGGTTCTCCTGATCCTGCTTCTGCCGGGCTGGCTAGCGGGTTATGGCGAGTTGCCCTGGCTGGGCCTGCTGGTGCTGGCCTTCTCGCCGCACCTCGCCCTGCTGGCGCAACTCGGGTTGTCGCGGGTGCGCGAGTTCGATGCCGACCTCGCCGCGGCACGCCTCACCGGCGACCCGCACGCGCTGGCATCGGCGCTGGCCAAAATCGACCAGGTGTCGAGCAACTGGCGGAACTGGCTTCTGCCGGGCTGGGGCAATCCCGAACCCTCCTGGCTGCGCACCCATCCCGAGACGGAGGAACGCATCCGCCGCCTGCTGGCGCTGAATCTGCCCGCTCCCACGGATACGCTGGCGCCCGCCTTCATGCCCGGTGCTGCACGCGCTCAGGGCGTTCCACGCTGGTATCCCGGCGGTTTCTGGCGCTGAACACGAGGACCTTGCGATGGAACAGAAAACCCAATGGAATCTCACCTACTGGCTGATCGCCATTCTGCTGCTGCTGACGCTGCAGAACTGGTGGCAGACGGCACGTAGCGTGGAGCCGGTGCCGTACAGCGAGTTCGAGCAGGCGCTGAAGGATGGCCGCGTGGCCGAGGTGCTGGTGTCGGACAAGACGCTCACCGGCAAGCTGAAAAGCCCCGACGCCAAGGGCAAGACCCTCATCGTCGCCACCCGCGTCGAGCCTGATCTCGCCGCGCGTCTGTCGCAGTATGGCGTGCCCTATGCGCGCGTGATCGAGAGCACCTTCCTGCGTGATCTGCTGTCGTGGGTATTGCCGGCGGTGGCCTTCTTCGCGGTGTGGTTCTTCCTGTTCCGCCGCTTCGCCGACAGGCAGGGCATGGGCGGCTTCATGACCCTCGGCAGGAGCCGCGCCAAGGTCTACGTGGAGAAGGACACCGGCGTCACCTTCGCCGACGTGGCCGGGGTGGACGAGGCCAAGGCGGAACTGGCCGAAGTGGTGGATTTCCTGAAAAATCCGCAGGAATATGGCCGCCTCGGCGCGCATATCCCCAAGGGCGTGCTGTTGGTGGGCCCGCCCGGCACCGGCAAGACGCTGCTCGCCAAGGCGGTGGCTGGCGAGGCGGCGGTGCCCTTCTTCTCCATCTCAGGCTCTGAGTTCGTGGAAATGTTCGTCGGCGTCGGCGCGGCGCGGGTGCGCGACCTCTTCGAGCAGGCGCGCGAGAAGGCGCCGGCCATCATCTTCATCGACGAACTCGACGCCCTGGGCCGCGCGCGCGGTGCGGCCGGGCCCATCGGCGGCCACGACGAGCGCGAGCAGACGCTCAATCAGCTGCTTACCGAAATGGACGGCTTCGACACCTCGGTGGGGCTCATCATCCTCGCCGCCACCAACCGGCCGGAGATTCTCGATCCCGCGCTGCTGCGCGCCGGACGCTTCGACCGTCAGGTGCTGGTAGACCGGCCGGACAAGAAGGGCCGGCTGGACATTCTCAAGGTGCACGTCAAGAAGATCAAGCTCGCGGCCGAGGTCGATTTGGAACAGGTGGCCGCGCTCACCACCGGCTTTTCCGGCGCCGACCTCGCCAACCTGGCGAACGAGGCGGCGCTGATGGCTACGCGCCGCAAGGCGGATGCGGTGACGCTTGCCGACTTCACGGCAGCGGTGGAACGCATCGTCGCCGGCCTGGAAAAGAAGAACCGCATACTGAACGACAAGGAACGCGAGACCGTGGCCTACCACGAAATGGGCCATGCGCTGGTGGCGCTGGCGCTGCCTGGCACCGACCCGGTGCACAAGGTCTCGATCATCCCGCGCGGCATCGGTGCGCTGGGCTACACCATCCAACGCCCCACCGAGGATCGCTACCTGATGACGCGGGAAGAACTGGAAAACAAGATCGCCGTGCTGCTCGGTGGGCGCGCCGCGGAAAAACTCGTCTACGGAAAACTTACCACCGGCGCGGCCGACGACCTGGCCAAGGCCACTGACATTGCCCGCGACATGATCACCCGCTACGGCATGGACGAGGATCTGGGCTACATAGCCTATGAAGCGCAGCGGCCGCGCTTCCTCGATGTGCCGGACATGGTCGCCGGCGGATGTCGTGTGGCGGAATCCACCCAGGGCCGCATCGACGAGGCCGTGCGCGGCATTGTGAAGAACGTGTTCGGCCGCGCCTCCCGTCTTCTCGAGGACAACCGCGCGGTGCTTGAGCGCTGCGCGCGCGAGCTGCTTGCCCGCGAAACCCTGGACGAAAATGCCATCCGAGAGCTGACCCGGGATTTGCGCAAGCCCGCGCTTGGCGGCGGCGAATCCAGACCCACATAGGAGCGCAACGCAACCCGTTTCACGGAGAACACCATGAGCGATTCCCGGCACATCGTCTGCCCCCACTGCCACGCGGTGAACCGCGTACCCGCTGCCCGGCTGGCGCAGAACCCCAAGTGCGGCCAGTGCCACCAGCCACTGTTCAGCGGTCATCCGGTGGCGCTGACCGAGGCGACCTTCGCCAGGCACATCCAGCGCAGCGACATCCCGGTGCTGGTGGATTTCTGGGCGCCGTGGTGCGGGCCGTGCAAGATGATGGCACCACAGTTCGAGCAGGCGGCGCGCATGCTGGAGCCCAGGGTGCGGCTCGCCAAGGTCGACACCGAGGCCGAGCAGCAGCTCGGTGCCCAGTTCGGCATCCGCAGTATTCCGACCCTGGCGCTGTTTTCAGGCGGGCGCGAGATCGCCCGCCAGCCCGGGGCCATGGGGGCACAAGAGATCGTGCACTGGGTGGAGGCGCAGCGGGGCTGATCTATAGTTGATGCTGACGTGCGAAGTGCCGGTGCCTGCAGTGGCAAGGATTGTCCCCTTATCCACGGATAGTCAGGCCCGAAGTGAATGTGCGGGCGTACGCGGCCCCATAACCCAAGGAGAAAATGCAATGAAACTGCAAAAATGGTTGGTCCTGTCAGCCTTGTTGATCAGCGCGGGTGGACAGGCCGCAGAGGAACCAGTGGCCAAGGTAACCGAGGCGGCCAAGATGACCGTGCAGAAAACGGAAGAAGCCGCGAGGAAGGCAGCAGAGGAAGCCAGGGAGGCAAGGCACAAGGCCGCCGCAGCCGCCAAAATAGCTCTGGAAAAGGCCGAGCAGGCTGTCAGTGACGCCTCGCAAAGAACTGCGGAAGCTGCCAGGCAGGCGGCACGGGAGGCTGAGGAGGCCGCAACGCTGGCCGCGCAAAAAACTGCGGAAGCGACCCAGAAAGCTACTGCTGGCACCAGGGAGGCTGCGAAGCAAGCCGAGGAAGCAGCCAAGAAGGCGGTATTGGCAAGCCGGGAATCGTTGCAGAAGGCGGAGTTGGCGGCCAGAAATGCGGCTGTCGCCACGGGGGATGCCGCACGAAAATCGGCCCTGGCCGCGCGGGATGCCGCCCGGAAGGCGATGGACGCGACGCGGGAGGCGGCCGAGAAGGCGCTGGATGTCCTTCCGAAGCGCAAGGATTGAATAACGAAGAGCGGCCTGGCGGCGGATGAAGGGCCTGTCGCGTCCGCCGGGCGCCATGGCTCCGGCCCCGGCGTATCGCTCGAAGAAAAACTCGAAGAAAAAAAATGCACAGTAAGCAGGGAAAGCAATTCTTTGATCGCATGCGCACGGAATGGCGCATCATGTCTTTCTACGAGCGCTTCGAGCAGATCATCGCGCTTATCCTGTCCGCGGTGATCGCCGTCGTCATCCTCGTGTCCCTGGTCCAGCTAATCCGCACAGTGTTCGTGCTGCTCATGCTCGATTCGTTCAATCCGCTGGAGCATCACGTTTTCCAGACCGTGTTCGGCATGATCATGACGCTGCTCATCGCCATGGAATTCAAGCACTCCATCATCAAGGTTGCGTTGCGGCGTGACAGCATCATCCAGGTGAAAACCGTGGTGCTCATTGCACTGATTGCGCTTTCGCGCAAGTTCATTATCCTCGATGCCGATGCGGGGCCAGGCAAGATAGCGGCGCTGGCCGGCGCGGCGCTGGCGCTCGGCCTGGTGTACTGGCTACTGCGGGAGCGGGACCTGCGCGACAATGCCGCTCACACCGGGCGCGATCAGGCCGGTTGAACGTGTCTCGCGCAACGCCGGTGTAACCACTAATCGACCACACAAGACCGAATCCTCCATGCCTGCCAAAGACCGCTTCCTTCCACGCCTGTTCTGGCTGACCCTCGCCGCTGCTTTGCTGATGGTTCTGTGGCGTGGCATGCCCGCTATCGAGGCCTGGATCAGCGGTGAACCCTCGGCTACGCCGCGCACGGTGACGGCGCGCGGCGACCTGGCTGCGGACGAACAGTCGACCATCGAATTGTTTGAAAAATCGCGCGCGTCAGTGGTGTACATCACCACGCGCGCGCAGGTGATGGATGTCTGGACGCGCAACGTGTTCTCAGTGCCGCGCGGCACTGGCTCCGGCTTCATCTGGGACAATGCGGGACACGTCATCACCAATTTACATGTCATCGAGGGTGCCTCGGAAGCCACCGTCAAGTTGGCCGACGGACGCAGCTTCAAGGCCGCCCTGGTAGGCGCAAGCCCGGCCCATGACATTGCTGTGCTGAAGATCGGTGTGAGCTTCAAGCGGCCACCACCGGTTCCCGTCGGCACCAGCGGCGATCTGAAAGTGGGGCAGAAGGTGTTTGCAATTGGCAATCCCTTTGGACTCGACTGGACGCTCACCACTGGAATCGTGTCGGCCCTGGATCGTTCGTTGGGTGGTGATAACGGAAACATCATCGAACACCTGATCCAGACCGACGCCGCCATCAACCCCGGTAACTCGGGCGGCCCGCTGCTTGATTCGGCGGGCCGGCTGATCGGCATCAGCACGGCCATCTATAGTCCCAGCGGGGCGTCGGCCGGCATCGGCTTCGCCGTGCCGGTGGATACCGTCAATCGGGTCGTCCCGCAACTCATCCGTGGCGGAAAGTACATTCGCCCGGCCCTGGGGATCGAGGTGGACGAGGGCCTCAACCAGCGCCTCACGCAGCTGCTAGGTATCGAGGGGGTGGTGATCCTGCGCGTCCCCCCCGGCTCGGCGGCGGAGGCGGCCGGCCTGAAGGGGGCAACTCTCACCCGCGATGGCGGCATCGTGCCGGGCGACACCATCATCGAGGTTGACGGCAAGCCGGTGGATTCCGTGGGCAAGCTGCTTGCCCGCCTGGACGATTACCAGGTGGGGGATGTCGTGAAGCTGACCATACTGCGGGAAGGCGAGAAGCGGGAGTTGCCGGTCACGTTGCAACCCGGCGTGTGAATTTCCTGTTGATTACAAGAATGCAATGGGCAACGGGGTAAATAACAAACTGGTCGCCAGCCTGATCGCGCAAGTGAAATCCTGCCGGTTTCCTGGGGTCTGGCCGTGGGGCTGGGCTGGATGTGGCGTGCCGTACAACCGGGCAAATCGAGTAGAGTCTTTTCAAGACTAACCATCACAACAGTTTTCAGCACTTTCGCCGTAGACCTCTGATAGCACCGTCTGATGCCGATAGCGACAATTCGGCCATGGCACCGCAAAGCGGCCACAGGGAGACGATCCATATTCCCTGGTAACCCTCAGCAATGGCAAACCTGCTGCCTCATAAATCATCTCGGTATCTGTCCATACAGTGGCGCCAATGGCAGGCGTCTGGTCTCGACAACATTGCGGTCGTTGACGGATCGAAGCGCCAACGGCAGTTCAGGCCGACGACCTGCCTGTCTGCCCGGATTGTCGACCGTCGCATCCTCGGCCAGAGCCGCCGGCGGCGCCCTGAGCAAATCAGGTCTGCTATTCGCTGCACACCAGCCGTTGATTAGAAATTCAAGCTGAATGGCCGCTTCCAAAAACGGCGAATTCACACTCCAACCAGTTGCCGTCATTAGCGTGCAAGGTACTCATCGGCCGGCGTCGGCCATTGCGGCCGGCGGGTTCTGAGCCAACTTAGCCAATCTATTGCATCCACCAGTTGAATCCACGGCTGGGAGCGGCCATTCGTAGATGGAGGGACCGGCAGCCGCCGACCCGTTTAACGCACATCCTGCCGTGCCGGATGCTTATGGAAAAGCATTCGGCGAAATGGGAGAACGTATTTCGTTTCATTACGGAACGCATGAAACATTCTTTGTCATGGCGACCCTTTGGGGAATCGGGGCGCCAAAGCACCTGATTCCGGACTGACCGGAGGTCGCCCCCCCACTGCCACAGCCCTGAGAAGGCCGAATGACAGCAGGACACACTGTGTAAGAAGCCGGAAATTGCGACCCTGAGATTGAAATCGTAATGTCTGGTACAGAGCTTGCTTAACGCTATTTATCAATTTTCTTGATTGAAAAAAATGCTGCGCAAGCTGGTTTTGGCATTGCCCTTGTTTTTCGGCTTACAGGCGACTGTGCATGCTCATTCCGATGCGTCAATGTTCGGCGCGCCTTCTGCAGCGGGTGAGCACCACGATCATCCTATAGAAGCGGCTGTTCGTTACCCGGCCACGCTGGCCTTTGACCCGCGCCATCTGGTCAATCTGGTGATCAAGATCAATGCGCGTATCAGCCGGCTGAACAATCTCTACGTAGGCAAGCGTGTAGCCCGCAATGAGGTGCTGGGCGAAATGGAGAGTGCAGAGCTTGAGACGGTGCAGGGTACCTATCTGGCCTTGTACAACAACATGGACGCAGTGCGGTCGTTTTCCATGACCGGCAACGAAAAGCTCATCGACGCGCGCATGAACCTGACTTGGCGCGGCATGTCGGATGATGACATCAAACAGATGGAAAGTCGCCGCGAACCGTTAAAACGCATCCGTATCAAGTCTCCGGAAACCGGCTTCATCTATAGCCTGAACGTGGTCAACAACCAGATTCTCAACACAGGCGGCCAGGTCGGGCAGTACACCGCCTCCGGTACTACCATCCTCACGATCGCGCGCCCGGCGGCCATCCAGGTGGAGGCCAGCCTGCCGATCCGGGTAACGAGCAAACTCAAACCCGGACAGCGAACCACTGTCTATGTGGCCGATGCCCGCCGTGGCGAGGTGGCGATCCCGGCAGTCGTGCAGCAGATATTTGCTTTTGCCAATCCGATCAATCAGCGTCAGCGCGTGCGGCTCAAGTTAACCGGCAATCCGCCTGACGGCGTGGCCTTGCCTGCAGGCCTGCAGGCAAGTGTGAGCCTGGGGGAACCTGATCATGCGCACTGAGCCGGTTGGACGTATTCCCAAGTCATTTGCATGGCGGCAGCAATGGCGGCAGGGCTTTGGCCTGTTGGCCCTCATCGGTGTCGGTGCAGCGATGACGTCCCTGGCGTTGGGTCATAGCGATCCGCGCATGTTCGGCCAGTCCGCCTCGGCGACGACTGCCCCGGCGAAGTCCGCTTCGGCGAAGTCTGCTCCGGCGTCGGCAAAAGCGGCCGTCAGGGAGGTGAAGTTACCGCCCAACGTGAAGGGTCAGGAAAGCCTGTTCAGCCTGGCTCAGGCCCAAGCCGGCCCGCAGACATCCATGATCAAGACCTACGGTCTGGTTGTTCCAAACAGCCAGGCCATGGTTGACGTGAACATCGCCGTCAGTGGCCAGGTGGTAGCGGTATATGTGCGCGTGGGGGACGGCGTACGCAAAGGTCAGCCCATTGCTTCTGTATTCAATCCGGAGTTCATCACCACCCAAAGAGGATACCTCGAATTCCTCAAGAACGAGGAAAAGCTGCAAGTACTGCGCGAGGAGGGGCGCTTGCCGAACTACCTCAAGGATGCCAAGGAAAACCTGCGTTGGTGGGGCATGAATGACAAGCAAATTGCTGCCCTCATAGAGCAAGGCGAAGTCGTGGAGCACATCATTCTCAATGCCCCCACCGATGGTTTTGTCACTGACCTGTTTGTGCAGCCTGGCTCCCTGGTGAACGCCGGCGACCGAACCATGAAGCAGTTCGTGCTGGTGGGTAAGGCGATAGCGCGGATGGTGGCTAGCAACAACTCTCACTGGCTGGAAGGCTATGTTTTTCCGGACCAGCGGACGCTGTTGCGGCCAGGCTTGCCGGCGCGCATCAGTTTGCCCGACGGCCGCCATCTGGAGCGACACATCAACCAGGTGTTGCCCGTTGTGGACCCGGTCACCCAACGTGCGCGCTTTCTGGTGGACCTTGGTCAGACCCCGGCGGGGTTGGCGGTGGGCCAGACGGTGAATATCAGCTTGCAGCTGGGAAAGCGCACGGGCACCTGGGTTCCGCGTCAGGCTGTGCTGGGCCAGGCCATTAGTCCGGTGGTGTATGTGCAGGTCGCCCCTGGCCGATATCTGCGCAAGCCTGTGGTGGTGCTTGGCGAAACGCCTGCGCTGCTGCAGCTGGAGGGGGTGGAGGCAGGGGAAAAAGTGGTGGTGGCCGGAAAAATGATGCTTGAAGGCCTCTATCGCATTTCGGCAGGACCCGGCGCGGACGCGGGTGACCACCATCATGACCACTGACTTAACAATGGGCTGAGATATGTTTGACTGGGCAATCCAATGGTCACTCAGGAACCGCATTTCGGTGGTTCTGCTTTATCTGATTATGGCCGGCGCGTCTGTCGTTGCGGCGCTGAACATGGCCGTGGACGTGTTCCCCGAATACGCACCGCCGCAGGTGCAGATCCAGACCGAGGTGCCAGGCTATTCCGCCAAGGACGTGGAGACGCTGGTTACCCGGCCG
>NCIF01000054.1:13074-16467 GCA_002256785.1 Hydrogenophilales bacterium 17-61-9 | reverse complement strand
CGTGTTCGACGCGCTGGTTGGCGACTTGCGCACGCAGCAGGAAAAAACCTATTCCGCGCCATTGGCGATGCAGTTGTACGCCAAGGAGTTTGTGCAGCGGGAGGGCAAAACGGTGCGCGAATACCCGCGCTTGAAGTTTGGGGGCGCGCACCTGCAACGGGAGGCGGAGCGTGTGCCGGACATCACCCGACGCAGCCTGATTGGATTGGCGCAAGGTTTGGCGCTCAGTTTGCTGGCGTTCGGACTGCTGGCCGCATGGCAGGCGCGGCGCTCGAACGTGTTGTTCGGGGATTGGCTGGCAGCGTGGGGGGAGGGTCGGCTCGACTGGCCGGGTCGAACGGTTGTGTGCTTCGTGACCCTGCTACTGGCGCTGGGGAGCGTGCTGCTGCATCTGGCCCCGGCTTACCACGTATTCGGTACCGACAAGGTGGGGCAGGACGTGCTCTACATCAGCCTCAAGAGCATCCGCACCGGGCTGGTGATCGGCACCCTCACCACGCTGGTCACGCTGCCGCTGGCGATCGGTCTGGGCATCGCAGCGGGTTATTTCCGCGGCTGGATCGACGACGTCATCCAGTACGTCTACACCGTATTGAACTCGATTCCGGGCGTGTTGCTGATTGCCGCGGCGGTGCTCATCGTGCAGGTGTATATCGAATCCAATCCCGGGTTGTTCGACACCGCTGCAGCGCGCGCCGACATCCGGCTGCTGGCGTTGTGCCTCATCATGGGGGTGACCAGCTGGACCGGCCTGGCGCGGTTGCTGCGCGGCGAATCGCTCAAGCTGCGCACGCTTGACTACGTCGAGGCCGCGCGCGCCTTTGGCGTGTCGCACGCCCGCATCATCAGCCGCCACATTTTCCCCAATGTGTTTCACCTGGTGCTGATCGCCATCGTGCTGGATTTCTCCGGGCTGGTGCTGGCCGAGGCCGTGCTCTCCTATGTCGGGGTCGGAGTCGATCCCAGCATGCACAGCTGGGGCAACATGATCAACGGCTCGCGCCTCGAACTCGCGCGCGAGCCGGTGGTATGGTGGCAGCTCGGCGCGGCGTTTGCTTTCATGTTTACCCTGGTGCTGGCCGCCAACCTGTTTGCCGACGGCGTGCGCGATGCGTTCGATCCGCGCCAGGGAATCCGCCGATGAAAACCCTGCTCAGCGTCGACCGGCTGGTGACCGTGTTCGGCCAGGGCGACGATACCCTGCGCGTTGTGGACGGGATTTCGTTCCACGTTGCGGCAGGCGAAACCTATGCGCTGCTCGGCGAGTCGGGTTGCGGCAAGTCGATGACCGCTTTATCGCTGATGCGCTTGCTGCCGGATGGCGGACGTATCGCGGCAGGCGCAGTGCAACTGGAGGGCCGGGATGTGCTGGCGCTGCCTGAACGCGATATGCGTCGCGTGCGCGGCGGCGGCATGGCGATGATTTTCCAGGAGCCGATGCTGGCCTTGAATCCCGTTATCAAGGTGGGCATGCAGATTGCCGAGGCCCTGGCGCTGCATCGGCAGCTTGCCGGGCAGGCGGCTTGGGACGCGGCGCGCGAATTGCTGGATTCGGTCGGCGTGCCCGATGCCGCCCGGCGACTCGCGTCCTATCCGTTCGAGCTGTCGGGCGGCTTGCGCCAGCGCGCGATGATTGCGATGGCGCTGGCCGGCAGGCCCAGGCTGCTGATTGCCGACGAACCGACCACCGCGCTGGATGTGACCATACAGGCCCAGGTGCTGGACGTGTTGCGGCGCCTGCGCGCCGAGCAGCACATGGGCATGCTGCTGATTACGCACGACCTCGGCGTGGTGGCCGAGAATGCCGACCGCGTTGGCGTCATGTATGCCGGCGAACTGGTGGAGGAGGGCGCGCGCGACGCGTTTTTTGCCGCGCCGCAGCACCCCTATAGCCGCATGCTGTTCGAAGCGCTGCCGCGCCCCGGCGATGGGGGCCGGTTGACCGCCATTCCCGGCCAGGTTCCCGGGCTGGATCAGGCACTTCACGGCTGCCGTTTTGCCCCGCGTTGCCCTTATGCGATTGCGCGTTGCCGGTCCGAGTCGCCCGTATGGCAGGAACTGGATGGCCAGCGGGTGCGCTGTCATCTGGCGGCCGACCTGCCTGCGCGTAGCGAGCGGGGTCTGGCGGCACACGCAAAGTCGTCGCAAACGAATGCGCCTTTGCTTCAAGTGGAAGGACTCAAGGTGCATTTCCCGGTTCGGCGCGGCTTTTTCCAGCGCACGGTCGGTCACGTGCGGGCCGTGGACGATGTGTCGTTGTCGATCCAGGCCGGCCGCACGCTGGCGCTGGTGGGTGAATCGGGATGCGGGAAAACCACCGCGGGTAAAGCGCTGCTGCGCCTGATCGAGCCGACTGCGGGCACGCTCAGGCTGGGCGGCGAAGTCCTCCACGCACAGCATGCCGCCACGCTGCGGCGCCAGGCGCAAATGGTGTTCCAGGACCCGTTCAGCTCGCTCAATCCGCGCATGCGGGTGGGGGACATCCTGCTTGAAGGCATGGACGCGCTGGGCGTGGGCGCGGCCCGTGATCGCCGCGCAGCAATGACGCAGCTCTTGCGCCAGGTTGGGCTGCCGGACGATGCCGGCGCGCGGTATCCGCATGCCTTTTCGGGCGGCCAGCGGCAACGCATCGCCATCGCGCGTGCGCTTGCGGTGTCGCCCCGGCTGGTGATCTGCGATGAACCCACCAGCGCGCTCGATGTGTCGGTGCAGGCACAAATTCTTAATTTGCTGAAAGACCTGCAGGACAGCCTGGGTCTGGCTTATCTTTTCATCACCCACAATCTCGCCGTGGCGGACTATCTGGCGCACGACGTGGCGGTAATGTACCTCGGTCGTATCGTCGAACAGGGTTCAGCCGCTGCCGTGTTGCGTGCCCCGCGCCATCCCTACACGCAGGCGCTGGTGAGCGCGGTGCCGCGCATCGAGGCAACGGTCGGGCACGCCGCGATTCGTCTGGCGGGGGATCAGCCGTCGCCGCTCAATCCGCCGCAGGGCTGCCATTTTCACCCGCGCTGTTCGCATGCCAGCGAGGTTTGCCGGCAGACCTACCCCGATCCAACCCGGCTGGAAAATGGACACTGGGTGCGATGTCACTGGGTTGCGGGTCAGCTTTAAATTTTCCGGATGGAATGTGAATTGAATACAGGCAAACGCAGTCGCAACTTCTGGCTCGGCAACGCAGTGCTGGCACTGGCCATGCTGATGCTGTTCTTCATGGGGCCGCTGTCCAATGCGCTGGGCATTTGGGCCGCGCTGCTGTGGATGGTGCTGGCTGCGGCGGGCATGGGGTTGATCATGTCGGATCAATCAGACGAGCCGCCCGCGCCCGACTGACCTGAAGGCGGTCAAGGCTGCCTGACGACGATAGCCTGGCCGGGCCGGATGGTGCTG
>NCIF01000054.1:0-13034 GCA_002256785.1 Hydrogenophilales bacterium 17-61-9 | reverse complement strand
AATCCCGGATTCCAGCGCTTGATGTCAAGCAGTGAGGCGTCGAAGCGCTGTGCAATGGAATGCAGGGTATCCCCGCGCCTGACCGTGTAGTGGACGGCTTGGGCGGGCTTGATGCTGTCCGGATTGAAAGCAACATGCTGGATGGCCGCGCGCGTTGGAACGGCTGGTTCATTCAAGGGTAAAAACAGCGTTTGCCCAATTTGCAGGCCGCCATCGAGATGGGGGTTGGCCTGGGCGAGCCGGGCAACGTTGAGGCCATAACGGCGTGCTACGCCATAGAGGGTATCGCCGCTCGCTACCTGATGCTGATGGGCGCCCTCAGCCCTGGATACAGTTGCTGCCGGGGCGGGGGCGACCCTCCCCCGCCCCGAGACCGGAACCAGGATGGTTTGCGCCTGCACCAGTTTTCCGCGCTTCAGGTTAAACAGGTTGTATTCCTTGAGGCGTTCGATGGTGACATTGAACCGCCTGGCGATGGTTTCCAGCCGGTCGCCTTTTTGTACGGCAACGGGTTGCCACGAATCCCAGGTTTTGGTTTCCAGGTTGCGCTTGAACTGGTCCGCCTTGTCGACCGGGACCAGCAGGTTGACCGGGGT
This sequence comes from Hydrogenophilales bacterium 17-61-9, assembly GCA_002256785.1. Classification (GTDB taxonomy): domain Bacteria; phylum Pseudomonadota; class Gammaproteobacteria; order Burkholderiales; family Thiobacillaceae; genus Thiobacillus. The sequence goes on along the minus strand of NCIF01000054.1, from coordinate 12,438 downwards.
GTCGGAGCGAATCAGCTTGCGCGGGAACGCGGCATTCAGCGCGATGAAGTCATTGCTGCTCATGTCTGCCAGGCGTGCGGCAGCATGGATGTCCATGCCGGCATGGACGGCGACCTGATTGAAGTAGGGCTGGTTGGGAAGGCTGTCGATCGCGACACCGAATTGCTCCGGGTGACGGATCATGTTTTTGACGGCGAGCAGCTTGGGGACGTAGTGGCGGGTTTCATTCGGCAGCGTCAGGCTGGCGTAATCGGTAGCCAGGCCCTGGCTGACATTTTTCTGAATGGCGCGTGCAACGCAGCCTTCGCCGCAGTTATATGCGGCCAGCGCCAGTTGCCAGTCGCCAAAGTCCAGATAGAGCTTGTCCAGATAGTCGAGCGCGGCATGGGTGGCAGCGGTGAAATCGCGGCGGCCGTCATACCATGCGTCCTGCTTGAGCCCGTAGTGGCGTCCGGTGGCCGGCATGAACTGCCAGATGCCTGAGGCCGCAGAAGTCGATAGCGCGTTTGAATTGAATGCGCTTTCGATCATGGGCAGCAAGGCGATTTCCATCGGCATTGAGCGGCGATCGACTTCCTGAACAATATGGAACAGATAGCGACGTGAGCGATCCACCATACGAAGCACGTAATCCGGCCGCGCGGCATACCAGGCGACATGCGTGGCTACGAGCGGGTTTTCCGAGGCGGCCTCGTCAATTTTGAAGCCATTGCGGATGCGCTGCCAGACATCGTCCGGATATGCTTCGCTGACGGCGCCGCTTTCGAGGGGGGGGCTGGGTGCGTCACCGTGCCATTCCAGCGTTTGAATACGGGCGGTGGATTCTGCTGCGAACGCGGGCAGACTGAACAGCAGCAACAGTAAAGTCAGGCCGGGTTTTGATCGGGTCGAGGCGATTCGGGTTTCGGCTGTTCTGATTCCGGGCAAGTCGGTCTCCCGTACTCAATAATCCGCAATGCTATGTGCAGCTGCAGAGCCGGTCAACCGTCCCAGGCATCCTTGGCCGCGCGTATCGCGCCGAACACCTCGGCAGGACCGGGATGGGGCTGATTCAGATAATTCGCTGCAAAGGCCGTCATGTCCACATCGTGAAAGCGCAGGAACGGATTGGTCAGCTTTTCCAGCGCCAGGGTCGAAGGCAGGGTGGGGCGACCGTGCGCGCGCGCGTCGCGGTCCTTCGCTTGCCGTTCAAGCAATGCCGGGTTATGGCCGTCTATCGTCCTGGCGAAATCTATGTTGCTGAGCGTGTATTCATGCGCACAGCAGACTCGGGTCGCATCGGGTAGCGTCAAAATCCGGTCGAGGCTGGCGGCCATCATGCCGGGGTTTCCTTCGAACAGTTTTCCGCAGCCGCAGCCGAAAACCGTGTCGCCGCAAAACAGGTTGCCATGGCCAGCGTAGCTGATATGGTCCAGCGTGTGCCCCGGGGTGGCAATAACGTCGAAATGCAAGGGCGGTTGGGCAATATCGACTGCATCGCCGCCACGCAGAATATGGGTTGTGGCGGGGATGCGGGGATTTTCCGGTGCATAAATTTCACAGTTGAAGCGTTGACGCAGCAGCGTGTTGCCGCCAGTATGGTCGCGATGGTGATGCGTGATGAGCACCGTCGTCAGCACGAGCCGTTGCGCGTCGAGAAAGGCGATCAGCGGCGCCGGGTCGCCCGGATCAACTGCGACGGCGTGCTGGCCATCGTGCAGCACCCAGATGTAGTTGTCCTCGAACGCAGGCAATGAAACAAGTGTCGGCATGGCGGGGCATGGAGGCAGAGAGAATGACTATGGTACCCAGGCTGGAGGCAGATTGGTTTGAAACCCCGCTCGGTCAGCATGTGCTGTATCGCGAGCAACGCTATTTCGATCATGCCGTGTCGGATGTGTTCGGATTCAATGCCGTTCAGGTGGGATTGCCGCAGATCGATTTTCTGCGCAACAGCCGGATTCCGCTGCGCGTGACCTGTGCCGCGGCGCCGACGGCCGGGGTGCGGGCCGACCCCATGTTTTTGCCGTTCGAGAGCCAGTCGCTTGACTTGCTGCTATTGCCGCATGTGCTCGAGTTCAGTGCGCATCCGCATCAGGTGCTGCGCGAGGCCGAGCGGGTGTTGCGCCCGGAAGGCCGCCTGGTGATGGCGGGGTTTAATCCGCGCAGCCTGTGGGGACTGACGCGCACGTTGCAAGGGGGAGAACGTGGCTACCCGTGGAATGGCAGTTTTTTGAATATCTCGCGGGTCAAGGACTGGATGGTGTTGCTGGGCCTCGAAGTGGCGGCGGGCAGCATGTGTTGTTACCGCCCGCCGATCAACCGGGAAAACTGGCTGCGGCGCCTGCGCTTCATGGAGCCGGCCGGGGATCGCTGGTGGGCCATGGGCGGCGGGGTATATTTTTTGCAGGCAGTGAAGCGTGTGCATGGAATGAACGTTATCCTGCCGCAGTGGAAAACGCAGGTGAGGCAACGTTTGTTATCGCCTGCTGCAAAAGTCATTCATCTCAAACACTATCGAATACATCGTGAACGCTGACACTATTTATATTTACAGCGATGGCGCCTGCAAGGGCAATCCGGGTGCGGGCGGCTGGGGCGCCTTGCTGGTATCGGGCGGGCATAGCAAGGAAATCTGCGGCGGAGAAGCCAATACCACCAATAACCGCATGGAAATGACGGCAGTGATACGGGCGCTGGAATCGCTGAAGCGTCCGTCTACCATCGAGGTTCACACCGACTCCCAGTATGTGCAAAAAGGCATCAGTGAATGGATGGCCGGCTGGAAAAAACGCAATTGGCGCACCGCCGATGGCAAGCCGGTCAAGAATCAGGATTTATGGCTGCAACTGGATGCTTTGAGCCAGTTGCACAGCATTGAATGGAAGTGGGTCAAGGGCCATGCGGGCCATCCGGAAAACGAGCGCGCCGACGCGCTTGCCAATCAGGGTGTGCACCAGGCGATGCAAAACTGATATGGCCACGCGACAAATCATTCTCGACACCGAAACCACCGGCCTCGATCCCGGTTCGGGTCATCGCATTATCGAAGTGGCCGCAGTGGAAATGGTCAATCGGCGGCTGACCGGCAATCATCTGCATCGCTATGTGAACCCCGATCGCGATATTGATGCCGGCGCCATGCACGTGCACGGCATCACCCTCGAGTTTTTGCAGGATAAACCCCGCTTTGCGGATATCGCGCGCGAGTTTGTCGACTTCATTCAGGACGCCGAACTCATTATTCACAATGCGCCATTCGACGTGGGTTTCCTCAATATGGAACTGCGTCTGCTGGATATGCCGCTGTTGTCCAACTGGTGCGATAGCGTGACCGATACCCTGGTCATGGCCAAGGCGCTGCATCCCGGCCAGCGCAATAATCTGGATGCGTTGTGTAAGCGTTATGCCGTGGACAATACGGCGCGCACCCTGCACGGCGCCTTGCTCGACTGCGAGCTGTTGGCAGCGGTCTATCTGGCGTTAACGCGTGGACAGGAAAGCCTGTCGATCGGACTGGAAGCGCGCAGCGCACAGGCGGATCAGGCGGCCGCACGCACGCGCCCCAAGCCGGTCTTGCTGGAGGCTACGACAGAAGAATTATCGATGCATGCATCCCTGCTTGAGGCGATCAGCCAGGAGAGCAAAGGGGCCTGTCTGTGGCGTGATGTGCTTCAGGCCCCCAACAGGGGCGGCGATTGACAGCTTGGTGGGCACTCAAGCGGAGGGGGCTGCGGCGCATCGCAAGCTGGGTGTTCGCCGGCATGATCGGTGTGTCGGGTCAGGCTGTCGCCGCGCAGGTGGCGATTGTGATGAGCGACGACTCAACGCCTTATCAAGAAGTTTACAAGCTTATACACGCCCAGCTCGCAGCCGCGGGCCATGACGTTAGCCAGGCCTATGCGGAGGGTTTGGCCGCCAGTTCATTGAACGAGGCGCGCTTGATCGTTGCAGTGGGGGTTCGCGCTGCCGATGGGTTGTCTTCCTTGCCAAACCGTTCTCCCGTGCTGGCGGTCCTGGTGCCAAGGGCCTGGTACAACAAAGTCGGGCGTGTCCGTTTGTCCGATGGCGGACGCCGTTCGGTGTCTGCCATTTACCTCGACCAGCCGCTCGAGCGCCAGGCGAGGCTGATCCGGCTGGCGTTTCCGGAAGCGCGTCGCGTGGGGGTGTTGCTGAGTGCGGAACAAATGGGGTTGGCGGACGAGCTGGAAGCGGCGCTCAGGCCGCAGCACCTTGGACTGATGCATGCCACGGTGGCGGAAGACGAGCGACTGATAGCGCCGCTTGAACAGGTGTTGAGCGAAGCCGATGTGTTGTTGGCGATTCCCGATCCACTGGTTTTTAACCGTAACACCGCGCAAAGCCTTTTTTTGACGTCTTACCGCTATCGCGATCCGGTGGTGGGTTATTCGCGCTCGATGACGCGGGCGGGCGCGCTGGTTTCACTGTATTCGACCCCCGGCCAGATCGGCCGGCAGGCTGCGGAATGGGCGGGGAATGCGCTGCATGGCGCGACGGTGCGTTTGCCCGCGCCCGCGCATCCCGTGTACTTCGAAGTGTCAATCAATGACCAGGTCGCGCGTTCGCTCGGTTTTTCGTTGCCGTCCGGGGATGAGCTGGAAAAGCGTTTGGGAGAGGTGCGGTAATGACAGCATCATGGGGGATACGGAGTCGCGTGATCGGTCTGGCCATGTTGCCGGTTGCGATCGTGGGCATGTTGCTGCTGTTCCAGTTAATCAGCGGAAAAATTGATGATCTTGATGAGTCCTTGCGCACCCGTGCGGTTGCCATCGCGCGCCAGCTGGCGCCAGCGGCCGAGTATGGGGTGGCATCGGGCAATCACAGGGTCTTGCAGACCCTGCTCGAAAAAGCCGCCATTGAACCCGATATCCGGGGGGTGGCAGTTTTTACCGATAACGGCTTGCGTTTGGCTCAGGTGGGTCAAGGCGCCTGGATAGATCCGGCGCATGCCAGGTTGCCCGCTGACCGCATACACATGATGGAATATCCGAATCGGCTGGTTTATTACGCGCCCATCACCCGGACTGAAGTGGCGGTCGATGATTACGACATGCTGGATACACCGGCCGCCGCGTCGGGAAAGTCGACCCGTTTGACTGGTTGGGTCGGATTGGAGGTTTCGCGCAGCGCCACCATCCAGAGCCAGCGCGATTCCATCCTGCGCAGTTTGCTGATCTTGCTGGCGGGGTTGAGCGTCAGTCTTTACCTGGCCTGGCGCATTGGCCGTCAGATCACGCGTCCGATCCTCGGCCTGACCCGCGCCGTCAGTCGTATCGGCGAAGGGCACCTGGATGCGCGCGTGGAGCAGACCGGGCAAGCCGAACTGGGCACGCTGCAACGCGGCATCAACCACATGGCGGCGCATTTGCAGGCGATGCAGGACCAGATGCAGGAAAAAATCGACCAGGCCACTGCGCGGCTGGTGTATCAGGCCAGCCACGATGCCTTGACCGGCTTGATCAATCGCCACGAATTCGAACAACGCCTGGAGCGAACCCTGTCGTCGGCGCTGCAGCAAGGCCGTGAACATGTCCTGTGTTACATGGACCTTGACCAGTTCAAGGTCATCAACGATACATGCGGTCATGCCGCAGGCGATGAATTGCTGTTGCAGCTGGCATTGATGCTCAAGGGCAATTTGCGCGAACGCGACACGCTGGCCCGCCTGGGCGGCGACGAGTTTGCGCTGTTGCTGGAAAACTGCAGCATCAAGGACGCACTGGAAGTGGCGGATACATTCCGCGCCGAGGTCCAGCGCTTCCGCTTCAAATGGGAGGATCGCATCTTTGCCGTTGGCATGAGCGTAGGCATGGTGGCGATCAATCGCGACAGCGGGACGGCAGCGAATCTGCTGTCAGCCGCCGATGCAGCGTGTTATGTGGCCAAGGACCGTGGTCGCAACCAGATCCACCTGTATGAAATCCGGGATATCGATCTGGCCCGTCATCGCGGCGAAATCCAGTGGGTTACGCGCATTCATCGGGCTTTGGAAGAGGATCGCCTGCGCCTGTCGTGGCAGGAAATCCGCAGATCGGACGGAGAAGCAGGCGCTACGCGTTACGTTGAGTTGTTGTTGAGGATGAAGGACGACGATGGCAGCGATATTTTGCCGATGGCATTTATTCCGGCAGCCGAGCGTTACTCCATCATGCCTGCGCTGGACGGCTGGGTGATCGAGGAAACACTGCGGCTGTGCAAGCGCTATCTGGATTTCAGGCAGGCGCAGCATTGCCTGTTTGCGGTCAATTTGTCAGGCGCCTCGCTCAAAGCGCCGGCCTTCCGCCAAAAACTGCTGCTGCACCTGCAGGAAAATCCGGCCATGGGACCGCACTTATGCTTCGAGATTACCGAGACCGCGGCGATTGGCAATCTTGGCGTCGTCAACGAATTTATCGAAGCCATGCGTGAATTCGGTTGCAGCTTTGCGCTCGACGACTTTGGCAGCGGGTTGTCGTCATTCGTCTATCTGAAGAATCTGAAAGTGGATTTTCTCAAGATTGATGGCGCCTTTGTGCGCGACATCGCCATCAACCCGGTTGATCGGTCCATGGTCGAGGCGGTCCATCGCATCGGCCACCAGATGGGACTTAAAACCGTGGCCGAATATGTCGAGTCGGATGAAATCCTCGCCATTCTGCGTCAGATCGGGGTGGATTTTGTGCAGGGCAATGCGGTGCATTGCCCCGAGTCGCTGGAGACTTTGTGCGGGTCTGCCTGTCTGTCGGCATAGAGGATGGGACGATCAGCGGTCGATCCCGAAGCCTGCATCGATAACGGCCTGTTCCAGCGCAGGACGCGCGATTACTGAGGGGTCGAATAGTACGCGGGCCTGGCCGGGACTCAGGGTGACTTCGGCGCTTTGAACGCCAGCCAGGGCCGCGAGCACTTTTTGCACGCTGTTGACACAGCCACCGCAGGTCATGCCGGTTACGGACAAGGTGATTTCGGTCATGCTGAACCTCAAAAAATAATTGAGGCTTGATTCTATTCCATCGCCGAACCAAAAATTGCCATGCAGGCTGTCCGGCGCGTTGCGGCTGGGAGCCGATTTATTTTTTGCGCGGGCGGTTGCGCAGGGTTTCCTTGGTATGTTCGATCAGGCGGTCGGCCACGACTTCAGCGTTGACGGCAAAGCTGCCGTCGGCGAGCGCGGCCTTGACCGACTCGATCTTGCCGGTATCGGTGATATCGACCGAGGCCAATTCGGATTCCAGCGAGCGGATGCGCGTGCTGGAATCCGTCAGGGTCAGCGAATCGCTCGCGCCCGAAGCGGGCGCCGGGGATTTGCCCGCAGCCTTGCCCTTGGCGGCAGAAACTTTGGAGGCGGCGGGAGGGGGGATGCGTTTGTCGATTTTCACGGGAGATCCTGGACGCGGTTATACGATCTTGGGCTGATTGAGTACTCAATCGTTTATCGGCATCCCGGATGCTTTCTTTAGCGCCCTAAAAGGGGAATTACCCCATCCAGCCCAACCTGGTTCAGCGCATGACTGGCCTGCGCGCGCACCACCGGCTTGGCGCGGTAGGCAATGCTGACGCCGGCCTCGGCCATCATTTTCAGGTCGTTTGCGCCATCGCCCAGGGCGACCACCTGCGCGTGGGTGAGATTCAGCTCGGTGCGCATCCGGTTGAGCCAGTCGGCCTTGCCCTGGGCGTCCACGATGTCGCCCAGCACGCGCCCGGTCAGTTTGCCGTCGGCGATTTCGAGCGTGTTGGCGGCCGTGTAGTCCAGCCCCAATCGGGGCTTCAGCCGCTCGGTGAAGAAGGTGAAGCCGCCCGACACCAGCAGGGTCTTGATGCCGGCGGCTTGCGCCGTGGCCAGCAGGGTTTCGGCGCCCGGCGAGAGTTGCAGCCGTTCGTCGTATACCCGCTGCAGCGCGGATTGGTCCAGTCCGGCCAGCAGGGACACGCGTCGGCGCAGGCTTTCGGCAAAGTCGATCTCGCCGCGCATGGTGGCTTCGGTGATGGCCGACACCTGGGGTTTCAGCCCCTGCATGTCGGCGATTTCATCGATGCATTCGATGGTGATCAGCGTCGAATCCATGTCCATCACCAGCAGGCCAAAGTCGGCGATTCGGCGTTCGGCCGGCACCCAGCCGCAGTCGAGTGCATGGGTCTCGCAGAATGCAGCGGCTTCGGCGCGTTGGCTTTCATCGGCTGCGATCAGGCGGAATGCCGTCGGCGAAACGGCTTCAATCGCCGTGGCAGACGTGAGCCTGGCTAACTGCTTGAGGGTGGGGGTGGGAATGTCTTTTCCCTGGGCAATAAGATTCATATTTTTTTATAAATCAAGTTGTTACTGAAACAATTTAAACAATATGATGACATTGGCGGCCCGCGCTTCGGGCGGCGAGCTGGCGTTCCAGCGCAGCCGGTCTGCGCCGGCCAGCTTGATGTCGCGCCGGGTCTGGATCAACTGGATGATCCGGCCCGGATCGATCGGCGGCTGCGGCACGAACTGCAGCAGGATGCTGTCTTCATTGGCGTCGACTTTCATGACGCCGAGCGGTTTGGCAACCAGACGCAGCCGATGGGTGTCGACCAGTGCGCGCGCCGGGTCGGGCAGCGGGCCAAAGCGGTCGATCAGTTCCTCCTGCAGCCCGGTCAGGTCGTCCATGTTCTGCACGCTGGCCAATCGCTTGTACAGCACCAGCCGTTCGTGCACGTCGGGACAATACTCCACCGGCAGCAGCGCGGGCATATGCAGATTGATTTCGGACACCACGCCCAGCGGCTGGTTCATGTCCGGCTCATGGCCGGCTTTCAGGCTGGCCACCGCCCCCGCCAGCATGTCGTTGTACAGGGAAAAGCCGACTTCGAGAATCTCGCCGCTCTGCTTGTCGCCCAGCACTTCGCCGCAGCCGCGGATTTCCAGGTCATGCATGGCGAGATGGAAGCCCGAGCCCAGTTCTTCCAGCAATTGAATCGCTTCGAGGCGCTTCTTCGCCTGCGGCGTCAGCGTGCGGTCTTCTTCCACCAGCAGGTAGGCGAAGGCCTGGTGGTGCGAACGGCCGACCCGGCCTCTTAACTGGTGCAACTGGGCGAGGCCGAACTTGTCGGCGCGGTTGATCAGGATGGTGTTGGCGGTGGGGATATCGATGCCGGTCTCGATGATGGTGGTGCACAGCAGGACGTCGTAGCGCTGCTGGTAAAAATCGCGCATCACCTGTTCCAGTTCGCGCTCGCTCTGCTGGCCGTGGCCGACGCGGATGCGCGCTTCGGGCAGCAGTTTTTCCAGCATCTCGTACATGTTCTGGATGGTGCTGACTTCGTTGTGCAGAAAATACACCTGGCCGCCGCGCTTGAGTTCGCGCAGCACCGCTTCGCGGATCAGTCCGCTGGAAAACGACTGCACAAAGGTTTTCACTGCCAGTCGTTTCTGCGGCGCGGTGGCAATTACCGAGAAATCGCGGATGCCCTCGAGCGACATCGCCAGCGTGCGCGGGATCGGCGTCGCGGTCAGCGTCAGCACGTCGACCTCGGCGCGCAACGCCTTCAGCTGTTCTTTCTGGCGCACGCCGAAGCGGTGTTCCTCGTCGAGGATCACCAGGCCCAGGCGGGCGAACTTGACGTCCTTCTGGATCAGCCGGTGGGTGCCGATAACGATGTCGAGCTTGCCGTCTTTCAAGGCTTGCAGCGCTTCGGCCTGCTCCTTTGCGGTGCGGAAGCGCGACAGCTCGGCAAGCTTGATCGGCCAGGCCGAGAAGCGGTCGGAGAAGTTCTGGAAATGCTGCTCGGCCAGGAGCGTGGTCGGCACCAGCACCGCCACCTGATAGCCGCCCATCACTGCCATGAAGGCGGCGCGCAGCGCGACCTCGGTCTTGCCGAAGCCGACGTCGCCGCACACCAGCCGGTCCATCGGCTTGCCGGATTGCATGTCGGCCATCACCGCGGCAATCGCGGCCGCCTGGTCGGGCGTTTCTTCATAACCGAAGCCTTCGGCAAAGGCTTCGTAGTCGTGCGGCGAAAACTCGAAGGCATGGCCCTCGCGCGCGGCGCGCAACGCGTACAGATTCAGCAGCTCGGCCGCGGTGTCGCGTGCCGCCTTCATGGCGCGGTTGCGGGCTTTTTCCCACTGGTCGGTGCCGAGCTTGTGCAGGGGCGCGGCGCCTTCGCCGGCGCCGCTGTAGCGCGAAATCAGGTGCAGGTTGGATACCGGCACATAAAGCTTGTCGCCCTTGGCGTATTCCAGCTGCAGGAACTCGGTGTCGCCGTCGCCGAGGTCCATGTTGATCAGGCCGAGATATTTGCCGACGCCGTACTGCGCGTGCACCACCGGGTCGCCGGGTTTCAGTTCCGACAGGTCGCGCAGCAGATTGTCGATTTGCGTGGCGCGGACCTCGCGCGCGCGCCGGGTTTTCGGCGGGATCGCGTAGAGCTCGGTTTCGGTGATGACGGCCAGCTGGTCGTCGCTGCCGACAAAGCCTTCGGCCAACGGGCCATGGGTCAGCAGGATGCGTTCGCCGCGCGACCGGCAATCGGTCCAGCTCTCGCACAGGGTGGCCTGGATGCCGTGCTCGGCCAGGTATTCGTGCAGGGTTTCGCGTCGCCCGGCCGAGGGTGCGACGATCAGGACTGCGCCCTTGAAGCTGTCGATGAAGCCGGCAAGGCGGGCGACCGGGTGCGTCTCGCGGCGGTCGACCGAAACGGGCGGCACCGGGCGCGTCGGTCCGCTGCCCGACTGCGCGATATCCAGCCGCGTATAGGCCTTGGCCAGGGTGAAAAACGTATCGGTCGGCAGGAACAGATCGCCGGGCGGCAGCAGCGGGCGATCCTTGTCGCCCGACAGCAGGCGATGCCGGCTTTGCGCATCGGCCCAGAAAGCCTGGCCGGCAGGGTCGAGCGCGCCGTGGGCGACCAGGCGGGTGTGCGCGGGCAGGTAATCGAACAGCGTCGCCGTTTCTTCGAAAAACAGCGGCAGGGTGTATTCGATGCCGCCCGGCGCCAGCCCGTTGCTGACGTCCTTGTACAGCTTGGATTTCGACGGGTCGCCTTCGAAGCGTTCGCGGAAATTTTGCCGGAAGCGGGTGATGCCGGTCTCGTCGAGCGGGAATTCGCGCGCCGGCAGCAACCGGATTTCGCCCACCGGATAGATGCTGCGCTGGGTGTCGACGTCGAAAGCGCGCAGCGTCTCGATTTCGTTGTCGAACAGGTCGATGCGGTAGGGCAGGGCGCTGCCCATGGGAAACAGGTCGATCAGGCCGCCGCGGATCGAAAACTCGCCCGGTGCGAACACCTGGTTCACATGGGTGTAGCCGCCCAGCACCATCTGCGCGCGGAAAGCGGCTTCGTCGAGCGTATCTTTCTGTTTGAGAAAAAAGGTATGGGCGGCCAGGTACGCGGGCGGCGCCAGCCGGTACAAGGCGGTGGACATGGCCACCACGGCGACGTCGAATTCGCCGCGCGAGATCTGGTGCAGCGTCGCCAGCCGTTCCGAGATCAGGTCGGGGTGCGGTGAGAACGTGTCGTAAGGCAGGGTTTCCCAGTCCGGGAAGTTGCATACTCGCAAGCTGGAATCAAACCAGCGCAGCTCTTCGGCGAGCCGGTTGGCATCCCACGCGCTCGCGCATACGACCACCAGAGGGCCGTCCTGTCTGGCCAGTTCGGCCAGATAAAGCGCATCGGCCGCGCCAGCGAGGCCGGGCTGGGAACGAACAGGTGATCGAAGGGAGAAGAACGTCATGCAAATAGCGTCATTATATCGGGCGAGCGGAGGTGCGTGGGGCACAGGTATAATGTTCGGCTTTCCCCGTTTTTGTGATATCGCCATGAGCCTTAACCTCGTCAGCTCCGGTCGCAACCTGCCGGATGACTTCAATGTCATTATCGAAATCCCCGCCCACGGCGAGCCCATCAAGTACGAAGTGGACAAGGAGTCCGGCGCGATGTTCGTCGACCGCTTCATGTCCACCGCCATGCACTACCCCTGCAACTACGGCTACATCCCGCATACCCTGTCGGAAGACGGCGACCCGGTTGACGTGCTGGTGATTACCCCGATTCCGCTGATTACCGGCGTGGTGGTGCGCTGCCGTCCCGTCGGCATGCTGAAAATGACCGACGAAGCGGGTGTGGATGCCAAGCTGCTGGCGGTGCCGGTCGATAAATTGTGCGGTCTCTACAAAGGCGTCAACAAGCCGGAAGATCTGCAGCCTTTGCTGCTAGCGCAGATTTCCCACTTCTTCGAGCACTACAAAGATCTCGAAAAAGGTAAATGGGTCAAGGTTGAAGGTTGGGTGGGCATTGACGATGCGCGCGCTGAAATTCTGGCCGGCGTGGAGCGTTATCGCAACGCGGCCGACAAGCCCGCGTTTTGAGGAGGGGGGCCAGGATTCAGGATTCAGGATTCAGGGGATGAGCGGCCAAAGGCCGCGAATTCTAAAAACTGACCCCTGACCCCTGACCCCTGACCCCTGACCCCTGACCCCTGACCCCTGA
>NCIF01000053.1 GCA_002256785.1 Hydrogenophilales bacterium 17-61-9 | reverse complement strand
TTCAGGATTCAGGGGATGAGCGGCCAAAGGCCGCGAATTCTAAAAACTGACCCCTGACCCCTGACCCCTGACCCCTGACCCCTGACCCCTGACCCCTGACCCCTGACCTCTATGAAAGTCTGCATCCTTTCCGACTCCCACGATAACCGCCGCCTGTTGGGCGCAGCGGTCGAACACGCCAAGGCGCACGGGGCGGAAGCGGTGCTGCACTGCGGCGACGTGGTGGCGCCGACCACGCTACGCGTGCTGCAGAAATACGAATTGCCGGTGCATGTCATCCACGGCAACAACACCGGCGACCTCTACAACATGAGCCGGCTTGCGGCCGAACCCAACAGCGTGATCCGTTACCACGGCCAGGACGCAGCCTTTACCCTGGCCGACCGCAACCTGTTTCTGGTGCATTACCCGCACTATGCGCAGGCGCTCGCCTGCACCGGCGATTACGATCTGGTGTGTTGCGGCCACGATCATAAATCCAGCATTGCGCAGGTCGCCACCGTCAAAGGCGGCACCACCTGGCTGATCAACCCCGGCACTGTCGGCGGCGTGGGCGCCCCCCCCACTTACATCATGGCTGATTTGTCCACCATGGAATTCGAAATCATCACCATCGAGGCCGCGGCGGCTTCGGTGCTGCCGCCGGTTACGCCACACGTTTGATCGATGCGGCGGAAGGCGCGCTGGTTTGCCCCTGGCGCCGCGCAAAAATATTGCCATTCATGCCGCAAACCCGTCAGTGCGGCATGGCGATAGACACTTCCCCTTATTCGCGCATAGAAAACTTCGATTGATTTTGCGCACTTGTCCGTGGCGGTGGACACGGCCTTGGGAGTACCATTTGCAGGACTAATCCGATCTCATGATCGGTTATCCGGGAGGACCCAAAGCCCTGAATTCCGGATAATCCAAGAAATGGCTTTGCATCCATCGGATGGAGAAAACAATGACGGAGCATGTTGCGACCAACGAGACCATACTCGTGGTGGGCGGCGGGATTTCCGGCATGACCGCTGCGCTTGAAGCGGCCGAAACCGGCAAGAACGTTGTTCTGGTAGAAAAAAATCCCGCACTGGGCGGACGCACCTCCCAGCTGTATCGCTACTTTCCCAAACTGTGTCATCCCACCTGCGGACTGGAAATCAACCTGCGCCGCCTCAAGGGCAATCCGCGCGTGCGCGTGGTGACGCTGGCCGAAGTCAGCGGCCTGTCAGGCAGCACCGGCAATTACACCGCCACCATCAAGGTCCGTCCGCGCTACGTGAACGAGAACTGCACCGCGTGCGGCGATTGCGAGCGCGCGGTCGAGACCCTGGTGGACGACCCCTTCAACTACAACCTCGGCCAGCACAAGGCGGCGTATCTGCCGAACGCGATGGCCTACCCGCAGCGCTACGTGCTCGACCCGGCGATCATCGGCACGCCCGATGCCGAGCGCGCCAGGGCTGCGTGCAAATACGGCGCAATCGACCTCGACATGCAGGAGGAAACGATCGAGGTCAAGGCGGGCGCAGTGATCTGGGCAACCGGCTGGCAGCCCTACGACGCGGCGAAGATTCAGCCTTACGGCTACGGCCGCTTCAAAAACGTCATCACCAGCGTCGAGTTCGAGCGCCTGGCCGACATTCATGGCCCCACCGGCGGCAAGATCCTGCGCCCGTCCGACGGCCGCGAGGCGAAGAACATCGCCTTCATCCAGTGCGCCGGTTCGCGCGACGAAAACCATCTGCGTCACTGCTCGCGCATCTGCTGCATGGCGTCGCTGAAGCAGACCCATTACGTGCGCGAGAAATATCCGGAAGACGGCAAGTCGACCATCTACTACATCGACATCCGCGCGATCGACCGCTTCGAGGATTTCTACCAGAAGGTGCAGGCCGACTCCTCAGTCAGCTTCATCAAGTCCAAGGTGGCGAAAATCACCGAAGACGAGCACGGCAACCCGGTGTGCCATGGCGTCGACACCGAAGGCTACAAGCGCTACACCACGCCGCATGATCTGGTGGTGCTGGCGGTCGGCATGGAGCCCTCGGTCAAGGGCATCAACATTCCCGGCCACATCGTGGCGGATTCGAGCGGCTTCATCGAAGCCGACCCGGCCAACGGCGCCGTGTTCGGCGCCGGCTGCGCGTCGAACGCGCTGGACGTGAACCGTGCCGTGCAGTCGGCGACCGCGGCGGCATTGCGCGCCATCCAGGTCGTGAACAAAGTAGCAAAGGCGGAGGCTTAAAACATGGCAGACATCAAGGTTGCAGCGTATATCTGCAAGGGCTGCGGTCTGGGCGAGCGACTGGACGCGGACGCACTGGTCAAGGTCGCGCAAAAGGACGGCAAGGTGCCGCTGGCCAAAACGCACGATTTCCTGTGCAACGCCGACGGCGTGGCGATGATCAGGAATGACATCGCCAACGAGGGCGTCACCCACATCATGATCGGCGCCTGTTCGCGCCGTGCCAAGACCGAAGCGTTCTTCTTCCCGGAAAACGCGGTGGCGCGCGCCAACCTGCGCGAAGGCGTGATCTGGATTCGGCCCGACACCGACGAGGCGCGCGAGACCACCCAGGAAATGGCGGAAGACTATATCCGCATGGGTTGCGCCGAAGTGAAGGCGATGACGGCGCCGGGCGGCAACGCCAACACCGGCAGCAGCAAAACTCTGCTGGTCGTGGGCGGCGGCGTGACCGGCATGACGACCGCGATCGAGGCCTCGAAGACCGGCTACCCGGTGGTGCTGGTTGAAAAGACCGGCGCGCTCGGCGGCTGGGCCGCCAGGCTCTACAAGCGCGTGCCGGTGCACGAGCCGTACAAGTCGCCCGCCGATACCGGCGTGGGCGATCTGGTCGCGCAGGTGCTGGGCGACAGCAACATCAAGCTGTATCTGAACGCGACCGTCGCCAAAACCGACGGCGCGCCGGGTCGTTTTGTTGTGGACATCGCTACCGAATCGGGCGCGACCCACACCGAAGACATCGGCGCCATCGTGCAGGCGTCCGGCTTTACCCTGTACGACATGAACAAGCTGCCGGAACTCGGCGGCGGCAAGTCGCCCAACGTGGTCGACCAGGCCGGCCTGGAAGCGCTGGCAACGGAAGCCGCGGGCAAGGATGGCGTGATCCGCCGGCCTTCAGACGGTGAGCCGGTGAAATCGGTCGTGTTCGTCCAATGTGCCGGCCAGCGCGACACCACCGGCAAACACTTGTCTTACTGCTCGGGTTATTGCTGCAACGCCAGCATCAAGCAGGCGATGTACTTCAAGGATGCCAATCCGGCGATCGATACCACGATTATTTATACGGATCTGCGCACGCCCGGCAACGGCGAAGACTTTTACCGCAGTGCGCAGGAAAAAGGCGTGATCTTCACCAAGGGCCGCGTCGGCGAAGTGGCGCCCAACGGCGCCACCAGCACGGTGAAATTCCATGACCTGATTCTGGACGATGCCAACGCCGCCATGGTCGACGTCGACCTGGTGGTATTGGCCACCGGCCAGGTGGCCAACTCGGGCATCAACATCGATGCCCCGGCAGCAGCGGCCGAAGAAGTGGCAGAGGGCGCCGAACCCAAGGTCGAGGTCAAGCCGATTTCCATCCTCAACCTGACCTACCGTCAGGGCAAGGACGTGCCGCAGTTGAAGCAGGGTTTCACCGATTCGCATTTCATCTGCTTCCCGTACGAAACGCGCCGCACCGGTATCTACACGGCCGGCCCGGTGCGCCGTCCGATGGACATCGCGCAGGCGCGCGAAGATGCAACCGGCGCCGCGCTGAAGGCGATCCAGGCGCTGGAAAATGCTGAACTCGGCCGCGCCGCGCACCCGCGTTCGGGCGACCTGTCGTTCCCCAAAGTGCGGCTGGAAGGCTGCACCCAGTGCAAGCGCTGCACGGTGGAGTGCCCGTTTGGCGCCATCGACGAGGATGAAAAGCGCTTTCCGGTATTCAATGAATCGCGCTGCCGCCGCTGCGGCACCTGCATGGGCGCCTGCCCGGTGCGCGTGATTTCGTTCGAGAACTATTCGGTCAATACCGTCGGCGCGCAGATCAAGGCGGTCGATATCCCCGACGAGTTCTCCGAAAAGCCGCGCATCCTGATCCTGGCGTGCGAGAACGATGCCTACCCGGCGCTTGATATGGCCGGCATGAACCGCATCGAGTATTCGGCCTACGTGCGAACCATCCCGGTGCGTTGCCTGGGTTCGGTCAACACCATCTGGATCACCGATGCGCTGAACGCCGGCTATGACGGCGTGATGATGATGGGCTGCAAATCGGGCGACGAATACCAGTGCCACTTCGTCAAAGGGTCGGAACTGGGCCGTGTACGTTTGTCCAAGATCGACGACACGCTCAAAACGCTCAACCTCGAATCCGAGCGCGTGCGTGACCTTGAAGTCGCCATCACCGACATCCAGCGCCTGCCGGAAATGATCAATAAATACGCCGCCGAGCTGGTTGCCGTCGGCCCCAGCCCGTTCAAAGGCTTCTAACAGGAGACCCCACCATGAGTGCAAATACTGCAGTGGCGGAAAAGTACCGCAACAACTTCCTGAAGGAAATCGAAGAACAGGTCGAGATGGGCGACTGGGTGAAGATGTGCATGCAATGCGGCGTCTGCTCCGGTTCCTGCCCGACCAACTTCCAGAGCGCGTGGGAGCACCCGCCGCAGGAACTCTTCATGATGATCCGCGCCGGCAAGCGCGAAGAAGTGCTGACCTCCACTTCGATGTGGAACTGCACCTCGTGCTACAACTGCATCGTGCGCTGCCCCAGGAAGCTGCCGATCACCCACATCATGCACGGCATCGCCGAATACGCGCACCGCATCGGCATGGCGCCGAAGATGCAGGCCACGCGCTTTTTCAGCGGCCTGTTCTGGAAAAACGCCACGCACACCGGGCGCGTCAACGAGCTCAAGCTGTCGATCGGCCTGTATTTCAAGGACGGTTTCGTGCAGGGCGTCAAGAACGGCATGGCGATGCAGTCGGTCGCGCTGGGTCTGGTCAAGGCCGGACGGCTGAACGTGATGGAGCTGTTCGGCGGCCACAAGTGCAAGGATCAAAAAGGCATCCATGCCATGCTGGCAAAAGCCTACGAAATCGAGCGCGTGCGTAAAGCCGCCAGGATGGCAGGCTGAGGAGAGAGATAGAATATGGCAACCAAAGAATACGCATTTTACCCGGGCTGCTCGTCGCAGAAGGGCGCCTCTGCATCCAACTACCTGACCTCGGTCGAGGCGATGTGCAAGACGCTCGACGTCAAGCTCACCGAAATCCCCGACTGGAACTGCTGCGGCGCGTCGATCGGTTATGCAGAGGCCGGCGAGCTGCCGCGTCATGTGCTGAACGCGCGTAACTTCGCGCTGTCCGAGCAGCACCTGCCGGGTCAGGAAATCGTCGCCACCTGCGCCGCCTGCTGGCTGGGCGCGCGCGAAACCCGCGAGCGTCTGACACACTCCGATACCTTGATGGCCGACACCCGCGAAGCGCTGAAGGAAGCCGGGCTGGAAATCAAGGACATGCCCAACATCCGACACATGGTCGAAGTGCTGATCGAGGACTTCGGCTTCGACGAAATGAAAAAGCATGTGGTGCGCCCGCTCGAAGGCGTCAAGATCGCGGGTTATGTCGGCTGCCAGACCAACCGCCCGTTCGGGGTGGATGGCGAGTCGTTCGAAAATCCCCAGTATCTCGACAGAATGGTCGAGATGGTCGGCGCCGAATCGATACCCGAATACGAGCAGAAAGTGACCTGCTGCGGCGGCGCGCTGGCGTTCTCCGAGCCGGAAAAAGCGCAGGCGCAGATCAAGGACATCGTCGAGTCGGCCTACGACCACGGCGCCGAGATGATCGTCACGCCGTGCCCGCTGTGCCAGGCCAACGTCGAGATTTATCAGGGCCAGATCAACAAGCGCTACGGCACCAGGTTCGACATTCCGGTGATGTATTACAGCCAGCTCATGGTCGTCGCCTACGGCGGCGACGCCAAGGCCGCCGGCCTCAACGGTCAGGTCATCAAGGCGCGCAGGCTGGAAGAAATCGCGGCCAAGCCGGTCAAGCGCTGAGTCGGCCGGGGGTGTACATCGAACAGGGGCTGTGTGCCCCTGTTTTTTTGTGTTTGGTAAGGCGGCAAGCCATCCGGATGAATGTGGCCTCGATGAATCGCTTTGCGGTGGCGCGCTGCATTTTGCTTGCGCGGCAAGGCGGCAGACGCTACAGTCGAATCATGCGTCGCTTCCGGACATTCTTCCTGTTTGTGCTTGCCATAGCGCTTCCCCTTCAGGGATACGCGCAATTTGCGCTGCCCGGGATGCCCTGCCCGATGGAGCAGACCGCCACGATGGAAGGATCGGATGCTGCCGCGCACGATTGCTGCAACGATGCGGATAGCGCCGCAAAAACCTGCAAGTCCGGACAAGCCTGCCAATCCGCGGGTTCGCTTTTGCCGGTTACCGGGTTGGGCGACTTGCCTCGTGTCGTGGCGACTTCCGCGCGTTTCCCGCGCCTCGCGGACATCACCTCCTCCTTTGACCCTGCCGCTACCTGGCGGCCACCCGCCCAACTCTGATTCCGTGCCGAGTGCTGCACTGCGTCTGTTTGATCGGACGTCGGTGCAGAGTTCTGGTGCCATCGAGCCGTGTCATTCATGCTTGATGGTCGCAATCGCGTGAGGAGTTGGAACATGTTTATTCCCAAATCTGCCGGACGTTTGAGTCGGCTTCCACGGTGCTGTGCGGCGATGCTGCTGGCGCTGACGAGCGGTGTTGGCACGGCATTCGCCGAGCCGCTTTCTTTTGAGGACGCATTGGCGATTGCGGTGAACGAAACGCCCGCTTTGCGGGCGGAATCCGCCGGGATCGCTGCGGCCCGCCAGACGGCGATTCCGGCCGGAGCGTTGCCCGACCCGAAACTTGTACTCGGCATCGACAACCTGCCGATCGAAGGGCCCGACCGTTTCAGCCTGACCCGCGACGGCATGACCATGCAGCGCATCGGCGTCATGCAGGAATTTCCCAACGGCGCCAAGCGCGATGCTCGCGTCGCGGCGGCGCAGGGACGGGTGGCCCTGGGCGAAGCGCAAACCCGCATCACCCGGCTTGCCGTGCTGCGGGAAACCGCCGTTGCCTGGATTGCGCGCGATGCGGTCGAACGCCAGCTTGCCCGCATCGATGCGCTGGATAGCGAGAACCGGCTGTTCGACGCCGCGGTGCGTGCCCGCCTTGCCGGCGGCAAGGGCAGTGCGCTGGACGCGGTGGCGTCGCGTCAGGAAGCCGCGATGATCGATGCGCGGCGGGATGAGCTGAACGCGCGCCGTCAACAGGCCATCGCGGCGCTCAAACGCTGGGTGGGTCCGCGCGCGGAGGCGCCGCTGACAGGCGCCGTGCCCGACTGGCCGATCGCACGCGGCACGCTCACGCACGCGCTGCACGCTCACCCGGAGCTGGCGGTCTTCGATCCGAAAGGACGGGTGCTCGACGCCGAGGTGGCCGAAGCCCGTGCCGAAAAGAAACCGGACTGGGCGCTGGAACTGGCTTACCAGAAGCGCGGCGCGCAGTTCGGCGACATGGCCATGGTACAGGTGAGCTTTGACCTGCCGGTGTTTGCCGCCACCCGCCAGGATCCGAAGATCGCGGCCCGGCTCGCCGAACGCGAAGGGCTCGATGCCGAACGCGAAGCGGTGCTGCGCGAACACGCGGCGATGCTGGAGACGGATTTCGCCGACTACCAGCGTCTCGTCAGTGCCGTCAAGCGCCAGCGCGAGGTGCTGTTGCCGCTGGCCGGCGAAAAGGTCGATCTGGCGTTGGCCAGTTGGCGCGGCGGCAAGGGCGAACTCACCGATCTGGCGATGGCGCGGCGCGAGCGCATCGACGCCGAACTGATGGCCATCGCGCTCGAAGGCGAGCGCCGGCAGATGGCCGCCCGGCTGCACTATGCCTATAGCGAACATGCCTATAGCGAACCCACTGTGTCTGGAGAAAAACAATGACTCGCCAAACGATTAATAAAACCGTGCTGGGCCTCTTTGTTGTGGCCGCGCTGCTCGCCGCCGGCGTGGCGGGCGGGCTGTGGTGGGCCGGGCGCCATGCGCCGGCGGACACCCGCGCTGACGTTTCCGCGCAGGACGGCCGCGCCGTGCTGTACTGGTACGACCCGATGGTCCCCACGCAAAAGTTCGACAAGCCCGGCAAGTCGCCTTTCATGGACATGGATCTGGTGCCCAAATATGCCGACGAAGGCGGTGATGCCTCGACCGTGAAAATCGATCCGGGCGTGGCGCAGAATCTGGGCGTGCGCCTGGCCACCGTGACACGCACGACGGTGGGCACGGCGGTGCAGGCGACCGGCATCGTCGATTTCAACGCGCGCGATGTCGCCATCGTGCAGGCGCGCAGCGGCGGCTTTGTCGAGCGCGTGGCCGGCCTGGCGCCGAACGATGTCATCCAGTCGGGCGCCTTGATTGCAGAACTGCTGGTGCCCGAATGGGCCGCGGTGCAGCAGGAGTATCTGGCGCTCAAGGCGCTGGGCGACACCACGCTCGAAGGCGCGGCGCGCGAGCGCATGCGCTTGAGCGGCATGCCGGAAAGCCTGATCCGCGAGGTGGCTAAAACAGGGAAGGTCAGGAACCGCATCGCGGTCACCGCGCCGCGTGGCGGAGTGATTCAGAGCCTCGACGTGCGTGCCGGCATGACCGTGATGGCCGGCCAGACGCTGGCGCAGATCAACGGCATCGGCAGCGTCTGGCTTGATGTCGCGGTGCCGGAATCCCAGGCCGGGTCGGTGCGGGTCGGACAGACTGCCGAGGCGGCCTTTGCGGCGTTTCCGGGCAAGCCGGTGTCGGGGCGCGTCACCGCGCTGTTGCCCACGCTGAATGGCGAGGCCCGTGCGCTGCGGGTGCGGGTCGAATTGCCCAACCCGGACGGACGCCTGCGGCCGGGATTGACCGCTCAGGTCAGCCTCGAGGGTGCGGGCGGCGAATCGGCGCTGCGCGTGCCGACCGAGGCGGTGATCCGCAGCGGGCGCCGCGCGCTTGTCATCGTGGCGGAAGCGGAGGGACGCTACCGTCCGGTCGAGGTCGTGCTGGGCCCCGAGAGCGGTCAGGACATCGTCATTCTGTCCGGCCTCGACGAGGGCCAGCAAGTCGTCGCCAGCGGCCAGTTCCTGATCGATTCCGAAGCCAGCCTGCAGGGCATTGTTGCGCGCGGGGCCGGCGAGACGGCTGCCGCACCGGCCGCGTTGCACGAGGCCGACGGCGTGATCGACGAAATTTCAGCCGGGTACGTGACGCTTACCCACGGCCCCTTCAAGACGCTGGCGATGCCCGGCATGACCATGGAATTTCCGCTGGCCCGTCCTGAACTTGCCAAAGACCTGAAGGCGGGCGACCGGGTGCGGGTCGGCGCGCGCGAAACCGACGATGGACTGCTGATCGAGAAACTCGACAAGACCGGAGGCGCAAAATGATCGCGCACCTCATTCGCTGGTCGGTCGTCAACCGCTTCCTGGTTCTGCTGGCGACGCTGTTCACTGTGGCCTGGGGCATCTGGGCGGTAAAAACCACGCCGATCGACGCGCTGCCCGACCTGTCCGACGTGCAGGTCATCATCCGCACCGCGTACCCGGGGCAGGCGCCGCAGATCGTCGAGAACCAGGTCACCTATCCGCTCGCCACCACCATGCTGTCGGTGCCGGGCGCGAAGACGGTGCGCGGGTTTTCCTTTTTCGGCGACAGCTTCGTCTACGTCATTTTCGAGGACGGCACCGATCTCTACTGGGCACGTTCGCGGGTGCTGGAATATCTCAGCCAGGTGCAGGCCCGGCTGCCGGCGTCGGCCAAGCCGGCGCTGGGCCCGGACGCCACCGGGGTGGGCTGGATCTATCAGTACGCATTGGTCGACAGAAGCGGCCGGCACGACCTGTCGCAGCTGCGCAGCCTGCAGGACTGGTTCCTCAAGTACGAGCTGAAAACCCTGCCCAACGTGGCCGAAGTGGCCACCGTCGGCGGCATGGTCAAGCAGTATCAGGTGGTGCTCGATCCGGTGAAACTCGCCGGTTTCGGCGTCACCCACGACGAAGCGATCATGGCGATCCGCGCGGCCAACCAGGAAACCGGCGGCGCGGTGCTGGAGCTGGCCGAAACCGAGTTCATGGTGCGCGCCAGCGGCTATCTCAAGAACGTGGCCGATTTTCGCGCCATTCCGCTCAGGCTGGCCGGGACGACGCCGGTCAGCCTGGGCGATGTGGCGCACATCCAGCTCGGCCCCGAGATGCGGCGCGGCATCGGCGAGCTCGACGGCGAGGGTGAGGCGGTCGGCGGCATCGTGGTGCTGCGCTCGGGCAAGAACGCGCGCGAGACCATCGCGGCGGTCAAGGCCAGACTCGACACGCTCAAGGCCAGTCTGCCGCCCGGCGTCGAAATCGTGCCGACCTACGATCGCAGCAAGCTGATCGATCGCGCGGTGGAGAACTTGACGCACAAGCTGATCGAGGAATTCATCGTGGTGGCGCTGGTGTGCGCGCTGTTCCTGTGGCATCTGCGTTCGTCGCTGGTGGCGATTGTTTCGCTGCCGCTGGGGGTGCTGATCGCCTTCATCGTCATGCGCCAGCAGGGCATCAACGCCAACATCATGTCGCTCGGCGGCATCGCCATCGCCATCGGCGCGATGGTCGACGCGGCGGTGGTGATGATCGAAAACGCCCACAAGAAAATCGAGGCCTGGCATCATGCGCATCCCGGCGAAAAGCTGGTTGGCGAAACCCACTGGAAGGTGGTGACCGACGCGGCGGTCGAGGTCGGTCCGGCGCTGTTCTTCTCGCTTTTGATCATCACGCTGTCCTTCATCCCGGTGTTCACGCTGGAAGCGCAGGAAGGGCGGCTGTTCGGCCCGCTCGCCTTCACCAAGACCTACGCCATGGCGGCCGCCGCCGGCCTGTCGGTGACGCTGATCCCGGTGCTGATGGGCTACTGGATCCGCGGCCGGATTCCCGACGAGACCAGGAACCCGCTCAACCGCTGGCTGATCCGTGCCTACCATCCGCTGCTGGAAGCGGTGCTCAGGCATCCCAAAATGACGCTCGTGGTCGCCGCGCTGATCTTTCTGACCGCGCTGTGGCCCGTCAGCCGCCTGGGCGGCGAATTTTTGCCGCCGCTGGACGAGGGCGACCTGCTTTACATGCCGTCGGCCCTGCCGGGCTTGTCGGCGCAAAAGGCCGCCGAACTGCTGCAGCAGACCAACCGCATGATCCGCAGCGTGCCCGAAGTGGACCGCGTCTACGGCAAGGCCGGGCGCGCCGAGACCGCCACCGATCCGGCGCCGCTGGAAATGTTCGAGACCACCATCCAGTTCAAGCCGCGCGAACAATGGCGCGCCGGCATGACGCCGGAGAAGCTGGTCGAGGAACTGGATCGCGCGGTGAAAGTGCCGGGGCTCGCCAACATCTGGATTCCGCCGATCCGCAACCGCATCGACATGCTCGCCACCGGCATCAAGAGCCCGGTCGGGGTCAAGATCGCCGGCAGCAATCTCGCCGATATCGACCGCATCGCGCAGGACGTCGAGCGCATCGCCAAGACCGTGCCCGGCGTCTCCTCGGCACTGGCCGAACGGCTCACCGGCGGCCGCTACGTCGACGTCGACATCGACCGCGCGGCGGCGGCGCGCTACGGCATGAACATCGGCGACGTGCAGTCGGCGGTGGCCAACCTCATCGGCGGCGAAAACATCGGCGAAACCATCGAAGGCCTGGCGCGTTATCCGATCAACGTGCGCTACCCGCGCGAATGGCGCGACACGCCCGACAAGCTCGCCGCGCTGCCCATCCTTGCGCCCAACGGCAGCCAGATCACGCTCGGCATGGTGGCGGCGGTCAGGGTCAGCGACGGCCCGCCGATGCTGAAAAGCGAGAATGCGCGGCCCTCGGGCTGGGTCTACGTCGACGTGCGCGGGCGCGACCTGGCCTCCACCGTGGCCGACCTTCAGGCCGCCGTGGCCGCCGGCGTCAAGCTCGAACCCGGCATGAGCCTCGCCTACTCCGGCCAGTTCGAGTTCATGGAGCGCGCCAACGCGAAGCTGAAGCTGGTCGTGCCCGCCACCTTGCTCATCATCTTCGTGCTGCTCTATCTCACCTTCAGCCGTTTCGACGAAGCCGTACTCATCATGGCCACGCTGCCGTTCGCGCTCACCGGCGGCGTGTGGTTCCTCTACGCCATGGACTACCAGCTGTCGATTGCCACCGGCGTCGGCTTCATCGCGCTGGCCGGCGTGTCGGCCGAGTTCGGCGTCATCATGTTGCTGTACCTGAAAAACGCCTGGGACGCGAAACAGGCAGCCGGCAAAACCGGCGAGGCCGATCTTGTCGATGCCATCCGCGAAGGCGCGGTGCAGCGCGTGCGGCCCAAGGCGATGACGGTGGCGGTGATCGTCGCCGGCCTCCTGCCCATCCTGCTGGGAACGGGCACCGGCAGCGAGATCATGAGCCGCATCGCCGCCCCCATGGTGGGCGGCATGCTGAGCGCGCCGCTGCTGTCGCTGTTCGTTGTGCCGGCGGCCTACCGGCTGATGCGCCGCCGCCAGCTCCCGGCGCCCGGCAAGGAGCAAACGCAGGAAGAAGCGGTTTGAGGCTGTCACGCCGTGCGCCGCCAGGCTTCCCCGCAAGAGAAGCTTGGCGGTATCCTTGCGCTTTGCCTTAAGCGATTGCCAACATGAAAAGACCCGCCAACCTCACCGAACTGATCGACCTGGTGCACGAAGCCGTTTACGAAGTCGACGAACTGCGCGCCTGCCTGGAACACGACGACGAAGAAGCCTCGATCTACACCCCGTATCTCGACTCGCTGGATGGCATGCTGCGTGAGTTGCACGAATCGATGACATCGGGAAAATATGAAGGCGTGGGGAAAGGCGAGGATCAGGCCTTCATGCCCCTGTTCAAGAAACACGAACGCGATATTCCGTTTCGCGAATTGCTGCGCACGATCAATGCCACGCATCGTGAAGGGTATGAGGCCTGACAGACACAGGCGCAGCCGCTAGAGTTCGCCGTTTTGGAGTTGAAG
>NCIF01000052.1 GCA_002256785.1 Hydrogenophilales bacterium 17-61-9 | reverse complement strand
GCACGACGATTCCGACCGTCCCAAGTACTACTGCCTGTCGATGTTCCCCTATCCCTCGGGCAAGCTGCACATGGGCCACGTGCGCAACTACACCATCGGCGACGTGCTGGCGCGTTATCATACGATGCGCGGCTTCAACGTGATGCAGCCGATGGGCTGGGACGCCTTCGGCCTGCCGGCGGAAAACGCTGCGATCGCCAACAACGTGCCGCCCGCCGCCTGGACCTACGCCAACATCGACCACATGCGTACCCAGCTCAAGGCGCTGGGCTTTGCCGTCGACTGGTCGCGCGAGCTCGCCACCTGCAAGCCGGACTACTATCGCTGGGAGCAGTGGCTGTTTACCCGCCTGTTCGAAAAAGGCGTGATCTACAAGAAGATGGCCACGGTCAACTGGGACCCGGTCGATGCGACCGTGCTCGCCAACGAGCAGGTGATCGACGGCCGCGGCTGGCGCTCCGGCGCGCTGGTGGAAAAGCGCGACATCCCGATGTACTTCTTCCGCATCACCCAGTATGCCGATGAACTGCTGACTGGCCTCGACAATCTGCCGGGCTGGCCGGAGCGGGTGAAAACCATGCAGGCCAACTGGATCGGCAAGAGCGTCGGGGTGCGTCTGGCCTTCAAAGTCGCCGCCGCAGGCGACAAGACCACGCCTGACGATTTGCTGTGGGTGTTCACCACCCGCGCCGACACCCTGATGGGCGTGACCTTCTGCGCCGTCGCCGCCGAGCATCCGCTCGCCACCCGTGCGGCGGAAAACAACCCCGAACTCGCCGCCTTCATCGCCGAATGCAAGCAGGGCAGCGTGGCCGAAGCCGACATGGCGACGATGGAAAAGAAGGGCATGGACACCGGCCTCAAAGTGACCCACCCGCTTACCGGCGAAGCGATCCCGGTGTGGGTCGGCAACTACGTGCTGATGAGCTACGGCGAGGGCGCGGTGATGGCGGTGCCGGCGCACGACGAGCGCGACTTCGGCTTTGCGCAGAAATATGGTCTGCCGATCAAGCAGGTGATCGGCGTGGAAGGCGAGGCCTACTCGCTCGACGACTGGCAGGAGTGGTACGGCGACAAGATGCGCGGCCGTTGCGTCCATTCCGGAAAGTACGACGGTCTGGATTACACGCAGGCCGTGGATGCCATCGCCGCCGACCTCGCCGCGCTGAACCTGGGCGAAAAGAAAACCCAGTTCCGCCTGCGCGACTGGGGCATCTCGCGCCAGCGCTACTGGGGCTGCCCGATCCCGATCGTCCACTGCGACGCCTGCGGCGACGTGCCGGTACCGGCCGACCAACTGCCGGTGGTGTTGCCGGAAGACGTGGTGCCGGACGGCGCCGGCAACCCGTTAAACCGCCGCGCCGACTTCGTGAATTGCAGCTGCCCCAAATGCGGCGGCGCGGCGCGGCGCGAGACCGACACCATGGACACCTTCGTCGAGTCGTCGTGGTATTACGCGCGCTACGCCTGCCCCGATTTCGCCGGCGGCATGCTCGACGCGCGCGCCAACCGGTGGCTGCCGGTCGACCAGTACATCGGCGGCATCGAGCATGCGATTTTGCATCTGCTGTATGCGCGCTTCTTCCACAAGCTGATGCGCGACGAGGGTCTGGTTTCCAGCGACGAGCCCTTTGTCAACCTCTTGACGCAGGGCATGGTGATCGCCGACACCTACTACCGCGAAGCATCCGACGGCAAGAAAACCTGGTTCAACCCGGCCGACGTCGAAACGAAGGATGGCGTCGCGATTCTCAAGGCCGACGGTGCGCCGGTGATCGCCGGCGGCACCGAAAAGATGTCGAAGTCGAAGAACAACGGCGTCGACCCGCAGGCGCTGATCGACCTGTACGGCGCCGACACCGCGCGTCTGTTCACCCTGTTTGCCGCGCCGCCGGAGCAGAGTCTGGAATGGTCGGACGCGGGCGTGGAAGGTGCACACCGCTTCCTCAGACGGCTCTGGAAGGCCGGCTATGACCATCTGCAGGCGAAGGGCGGCGCCACCGCCTACAGGCATGGCGATTCAGGCAATTTAAGCGATGCAGCCAAAACCCTGCGCCGCCAGTTGCACCAGACTATCCAGAAAGTCAGCGACGATATCGAGCGTCGCAAGCAGTTCAATACGGCCATTGCGGCGGTGATGGAGCTGATGAATGCGCTGGCCAAACTGGAGGGGGACGACGCCATGACCTGTAGCGTGCGGCAGGAAGTGCTGGAAGCCGCTGCCGCGATGCTGGCGCCCATCGTGCCGCATATCGCCGAGGCGCTTTATGCTGAGCTCAGGCCGGACGCTGCGATGGCGTGGCCGGCGGTGGACGCGGCCGCACTGGTGCAGGACGAGATCGAGCTGATGCTGCAGGTCAACGGCAAGTTGCGCGGACAGATCCGCGTAGCGGCGACGGCCGACAAGGCGGCGATCGAGGCGGCGGCGCTGGCGAGCGAAGCTGCGCAGAAGTACCTGGAAGGCCAGCCGCCGAAAAAAGTGGTGGTGGTGCCCGGGCGTTTGGTTAATATCGTCATATGAACCGCCGACTTTTTCTGGCTTTATTGCCTGCCGCGCTCGCAACCGGGTGCGGTTTTCAATTGCGTCGTCTGGAAGGCATCCCGTTTGCCAGCCTGTATATTGACGCGCCGCCGGGCAGCGTAGTGGCGCAGCGCATGATGGCATCGCTGAAACACAATAAAACCACCCGCCTGACCGCCAGCGCGGCCGAGGCGGAAGCCGTGCTGAAAATCCACAGCGAAGCGCGCAGCAAGCTCATTCTGTCGCTGTCCGGCGCGGGGCGGGTTACTGAATACCGTCTGGGCTTGAACATGAGCTATAGCGTCAGCGACAAGAACGAACAGACGCTGGGTGTGCCGGAGATGATCGAGCTGACGCGTGACATGACCTACGACGATTCCCTGTTGCTGGCCAAGTCGGCGGAAGAGGACTTGTTGTATCGCGATATGGAGGATGACGCCGCGCGCCGGATCCTGCGTCGCCTCCAGGCCATCAAGCCCGGCAGCGACAGTTGAATATCCCGGCCGAGCGCCTGCCGGATCAGCTTGCGCGCGGCCTGGCCGCGTTGTATGTGGTGGTGGGTGACGAGCCGCTGGCGGCACAGGAGGCGAGCGATGCCATCCGCGCGGCGGCACGAAAGGCGGGACACAGCGAGCGCACTGTCCACACCGTATTGGGCCGCTATAACTGGCAGGGAATCTTTGCCAGTGGCGATAATTTTTCGCTGTTTGGCGAACGTCGGCTGACCGAAATCCGCATTCCCTCCGGCAAGCCCGGCGTCGATGGCGCCAAGGCGCTGGAGGCCTACGCGGCCAAACTGCCCGCCGATACGCTCACCCTCGTCAACCTGCCGGGACTGGACTGGAAGGCCATGCAAAGCCGCTGGTTTTCCAGGCTGGCAGCAGCGGGCGTGGTGGTTGAGGCGCGTCCCATCGAGCGTGCGCAGCTGCCCGCCTGGATCGACCGGCGATTGTCCAGACAGGGTTTGAAGGCGGACCGTGCCGCGCTGGATTTTCTGGCCGACCAGGTCGAAGGCAATCTGCTCGCGGCGCAACAGGAAATCGACAAGCTCGCGTTGTTGCTGCCGCCGGGAACGGTGACGCGGGCCGATGTCGAACACGCCGTGGTCGACGTCAGCCGGCTGGAGGCGGACGCCTTGCAGGATGCGCTGTATGCGGGCGACGGCGCGCGCTTCGCGCACATTGTGACCGACCTCAAGGACGCCGGCGAGGCGGTGCCGGCCATCCTGTGGCAGGTCTCGTCAGCGGTGCGGTTGCTGCTCAGGCTAAAATGGGCCGTTGCGCAGGGCGACAGCCTGTCCAGTGTGATGCGGACGCTGTGGGGGCGCGACAAGCAGCGCGCACCGCAGATCGAGCGGGCGGTGAAACGCCTGAGCGTGACGCAGGTCGAAACGGCGCTGGCCGACCTGGCGCTGATCGACCGTCAGGCCAAAGGGCTGGAACGGGTGGGCGACCCTTGGGATACTCTGCTGCGCGTGGGACTGACGCTGGCCGCAGCGAACAAGTAATGGACACGATGATGGACGTTAAAAACTACATGCAAACGCTGGGCAAACAGGCGCGCGAAGCCTCGCGCGCGATCGCCCGCGCCGACACCAACCAGAAAAACCGCGCCTTGCTGGCCATCGCTGCCGCGATCCGGCGCGATGCCGCGAAACTGCTGGAAGCCAACGCGCGCGACATGGAACATGCGCGCGCCAGCGGGCTCGACGCGGCGCTGCTCGATCGCCTGCAACTCACCGACAAGACCGTCGCCGGCATGGCCGAAGGCCTGGAACAGATCGCTGCGCTTGCCGACCCGGTCGGCGAGATCGACGGTTTGAAATTCCGCCCGTCCGGCATCCAGGTCGGCAAGATGCGGGTGCCGCTCGGCGTCATCGGCATTATTTATGAAGCGCGCCCCAACGTCACGGCGGACGCCGCCGGGCTGTGTCTCAAGTCCGGCAATGCGGCGATCCTGCGCGGCGGCTCCGAGGCGCTGCATTCCAACCAGGCGGTGGCGGCCTGCGTGCGCGAGGGGCTGCAAGCGGCCGGCCTGCCTGTCGCCGTGGTGCAGGTGGTTGAAACCACCGACCGCGCGGCGGTGGGCGAACTCATCACCATGAAGGATTACGTGGATGTGATCGTGCCGCGCGGCGGCAAGGGGCTGATCGAGCGCATCACCGGCGAGGCGCGGGTGCCGGTGATCAAGCATCTGCACGGCAACTGCCATGTGTACGTGGACGACCGCGCCGATCTGGCCAAGGCGGTGAAGATCGTGGAGAACGCCAAGACTCAGCGCTACGGCACCTGCAACACCACCGAGTCGCTGCTGGTGGCGCGCGGCGTCGCCGCCATGGCGCTGCCGGAGATCGGCCGCATGCTGGCCGGCAAGGGGGTGGAAATGCGCGGCTGCCCGGACGCGCTGGCGATTCTGCAGGGCGCCGGCATCGCGGCGGACACGTTGAAAGCAGCCGTCGAGGCCGACTGGCAGGAGGAATACCTCGGCCCCATTATCGCGGTCAAGGTGGTCGCCGACATCGACGCGGCGATGGACCACATCAACATCCATGGCTCCCACCATACCGATGCCATCGTTACCGAAGACTACGGCCGCGCGCGGCGATTCCTGCGCGAGGTCGATTCGGCCAGCGTGGTGGTCAATGCATCGACGCGTTTTGCCGACGGATTTGAATATGGCCTGGGCGCGGAAATCGGCATTTCCACCGACAAGATTCACGCGCGCGGCCCGGTCGGGCTGGAAGGCTTGACCAGCCAGAAGTGGGTGGTGCTGGGAGATGGCCACATCCGTGGCTGAGTGATGCCGCCGATCGGCATCTTCGGCGGCACCTTCGATCCGATACACTTCGGCCATTTGCGACTGGCCGAGGAAATGGCGGTGGCGCTCGGGCTTGAGCGGGTGCTGTTCATCCCCGCCGGGCAGCCGCCGCACCGCGATGCGCCGCGTATCGCCGCGGCGCATCGCCTGGAAATGGTGCGCCGCGCCATTGCGGGCAACCCGCACTTTGCGGTGGATGGGCGAGAAGTGCAGCGCGCGCAGCCGAGTTACACGGTGGAGTCGCTGACCGCGCTGCGCGACGAGTTGGGACCGGAACAGCCGCTTTGGCTGTTGCTGGGGGCGGATGCCTTTCTTGGACTGGCAAGCTGGCATCGCTGGCAGCGTGTGTTCGAGTTGGCAAACATCGCAGTCGTGACCCGCTCCGGCGCGCGGGCGCTGCAACCCGATGCGATGCAGGAACCGCTGAAAAGCGAAGTTTTGAAACGCCAGGCGGCCGATCATTTGATGGCCGGACACGCAGGATCGGTATGGTTCCAGCACATGACGCCGCTGGAAATCTCGGCTACTGCCATCCGCGATACCCTGGGCCGGCAAGGCAGCGTGCGTTATCTGCTGCCCGATACTGTGCTTAACTACATTTACGAACACCAACTTTATATACAGACATGAACATTGAAGCCAAAATCAAATTAGTCGTCGACGCGCTCGAGGACATCAAGGGCCGCGACATCAGCGTGCTCGATACCAGCAAACTGACCTCGCTGTTCGAGCGCATGGTGATCGCGACAGGCGACTCCAATCGTCAGACCCGCGCACTGGTCGACAACGTGCGCGAAAAAGTGAAAGCGGCGGGCGAACACGCCGGCGGCATGGAGGGCGAAGACACCGGCGACTGGGTTCTGCTCGACCTCGGCGACGTGATTGTGCATGTGATGCTGGCCGCCACGCGCGCGCATTACAACCTGGAAGAACTGTGGGGCGCCGGCGAAGCGGCGCGTGCCCGGCATATCCAAGCCGACCACTAAGTGAAGCTGCACCTGATTGCAGTCGGGCACAAAATGCCTGGCTGGATCAATACAGGCTACGACGACTATGCGCGCCGGATGACGCCCGATCTGCCATTGCGGTTGATCGAGATCAAGCCGGGCCATCGCGTGGCAGGGGAAGACGGCGCGCGGGCGCGGCAGATCGAAGCCGAACGCATCCTGGCCGCATGGCCGGCCGGCTGCGTGCCGGTGGCGCTCGACGAACGCGGCGCGCAGGTGACCACGCGGGAACTGGCCGCCTGGCTGCAGGACTGGATGGCGGAAGGCGTATCGCCGGCGTTCATTATTGGTGGCGCAGACGGGCTGGATGACAGCATCAAGGCGCGCGCCGGCAAGCTGATGGGACTCTCGAAGCTGACCCTGCCCCACGCCCTGGCGCGGGTGATGCTGGCCGAGCAGTTATATCGTGCCGTATGCATTATCAGGGGACACCCCTACCATCGGGACTGAGGGGGGAGATAACGAAAAATGCTGGTTGATAAACGAATCTATCTGGCTTCGCAATCGCCGCGACGGCGCGAGCTGCTCAAGCAGATCGGCGTGGCCTTCGATGTGTTGCCGCTGCGTGCGGTGGCCGGTCGTATGGATGTTGTCGAAACGCCGCATGCCGATGAGGCCGCGCTCGATTTCGTGCGGCGGATGGCGAGCGAAAAAGCCGCCTGTGGCTGGAACGCGGTGGAAACGCGGCGTCTGCTCAGATTCCCCGTCATGGGGGCGGATACCGCGATTGAGCTGGATGGCGCCATCCTCGGCAAGCCAGCCGGCCGTATCGAGGCCCAAGCCATGCTGGCGCGGCTGTCCGGGCGCGCGCATCGTGTCCACACGTCCGTTGCAATACAGCATGAAGGGCGGCAGGAACAGTGCGTGTCGACCAGCCTGGTCACGTTCGCCACACTCGATGCGGCCACCATCGCACGCTATCTGGAAACCGGCGAATATCTCGGCAAGGCCGGTGCTTATGGGATTCAGGGACGCGCGGGCATGTTTGTCGAACATATCGAAGGCAGCTACAGCGGCGTCATGGGCCTGCCGTTATATGACACGGCGGTTCTGCTAAGAGCCTTTGGCCTGACTGTCTAGACAGATGGCGCTTTCCCGCTGCGACCTGCCCGGCCACGCCCTACGCAACCCACTCTTGTCACCAGGATCATGAGCGAAGAAATCCTCGTCAACGTTACCCCGCAGGAAACGCGCGTTGCCGTGTTGCTTCTGGGCTCGGTGCAGGAACTGCACATCGAGCGCGCGCAGTGCCGGGGGCTGGTCAGCAATATCTACATGGGGCGCGTGGTGCGCGTGTTGCCCGGGATGCAGTCGGCCTTTATCGACGTGGGCCTGGAGCGTGCCGCCTTTCTGCATGTCGCCGACATCTGGGAAGAACGCCATAACGGCGAGCCGGAGCGGCCCATCGAACAGATTCTGCACGAAGGCCAGAGCCTGATGGTGCAGGTAATCAAGGATCCGATCGGCACCAAGGGCGCGCGGCTGTCCACCCAGATCAGTTTTGCCGGGCGCTATCTGGTCTATCTGCCGCAGGAAACCCATATCGGCATTTCACAGAAAATCGAAGGCGAGGAAGAGCGCGAACTGCTGCGCCAGAAACTGCACCAATTGATGCCGCCCGATGCGTCGGGCGGCTTCATCGTGCGCACCATGGCCGAAACTGCCGAAGACGCCGAGATGCGGGCCGATATCGAATACCTGCGGCGCTTGTGGAGCAGCATCCAGTCGCGCGGCAACTGTGTCGTGCCCTGCCTGCTGTATCAGGATCTCGATCTGTCCTTGCGGGTGCTGCGCGACTTCGTCAACCGCGACACCACGCGCATCCTCATCGACTCGCGCGAAACCTATCAGCGCATGACCGAGTTCGCGCAGAACTACACCCATGCCGTGCTCGATAAATTGCAGCATTTCGGCGCCGACCGGCCGCTGTTCGATCTGCACTCGATCGAAGACGAAATCGCCAGGGCGCTGGGACGACGGGTTGACTTGAAATCGGGCGGCTACCTTATCATCGACCAGACCGAGGCGCTCACCACGGTCGATGTCAACACCGGCGGCTTCGTCGGCGCGCGCAATTTCGACGACACCATCTTCAAGACCAACCTCGAAGCCGCGCAGGCCATCGCCCGCCAGCTGCGCCTGCGCAACCTCGGCGGCATCATCATCATCGACTTCATCGACATGGATAACGCCGAACACCAGGAAGCGGTGTTGACCGAACTGAAGAAAACCCTGGCGCGCGACCCCACCCGCACCACCATCAGCGGTTTTTCAGCGCTGGGCCTGGTCGAGATGACGCGCAAGCGCACGCGCGAGTCGCTGGCGCATGTGCTGTGCGAGCCATGCCCCACTTGCTCCGGGCGCGGCGAAATCAAAACCGCACAGACCGTGTGCTACGACGTGCTGCGCGAGATCCTGCGCGAGGCGCGTCAGTTTGAAGCGCGCGAATATCGCATCATCGCTTCGCAAAGCGTGATCGACCTGTTCCTCGACGAAGAATCCGGTAGCCTCGCCCAGCTCATCGATTTCATCGGCAAGCCGGTGTCGCTACAGGTTGAAACGACCTATCCGCAGGAGCAGTACGACATCATCCTGTTGTGAAAACGCTGTCGCCGCCCCCGTATTGGCAGCAGGCCTGCGACGAACTCGCCGCCGCCGACCCGGTGATGGCCGCGCTCATCGCGCGCTATCCCGACGCCGTGCTCGCCAATCGCGGCGACCCGTTCCAGACGCTGGCCCGCGCCATCGTCGGCCAGCAGATTTCAGTCAAGGCGGCCGACAGCGTATGGGCACGTTTCGCCGGGTTTGCACAACACGTCAGCCCGGAACACATCGTCACCCTGGAACAAACAGCACTCGCCGCCTGCGGCCTGTCGCGCCGCAAAGCCGAATACCTGCACGACCTCGCCGGGCATTTTGTCGATGGCCGCATCGAGCCCGCGCGCTGGGTGGAGATGGAAGACGAAGCCGTGATCGACGAACTGATCGACGTGCGCGGCATCGGCCGCTGGACCGCCGAGATGTTCCTCATCTTCAGCCTGCGCCGTCCCGACGTCTGGCCGGTCGACGACATCGGCCTGCAAAAGGCCGTCGCCCTGCATTACCTGAATAGCGAGCGCCCCACCCCTAAAATACTGCGCCAGCACGGCGAACGCCACGCGCCCTGGCGCACCGTCGCCACCTGGTACCTGTGGCGCAGCCTGGATCCGGCGGTGGTGCAGTATTGATTGCGGCTTCTTGCTGTTGCGTGCTGGGTGGGAATAGGCGAAGCGTATAAGACCGAGTTCGGCCAGGAAGAGTCGCTGGCTGAGCGTTAAAAATGCGTTTCTATGCGGCTGGTGTACATCAATAAGCTGCCGGTTGTGGAGGTTGGATAATCAGCAAGTTATCAACCGCGAGTTCAAATCTGTCGCATTTCCGAAAGTAGCAACTCAACGACCAAGAAAATCCGAAAACGTGGCTAAAACGATAACTCGAGCGTCTGCCCATGCTTTGTGTTGATCGTGCGGTAAGCCCCCACGCTATCTTTTTCAGCTAGCAAGTCACGAACGGCCGACGCGACAGCTTCGGCCAGAGTGCAGGGAACGGCGTTTCCGATCTGGCAGTAAACCTTGCTCTGTGGGCCGACAAATTCATAGTTGGCTGGGAACCCCTGAAGTAGCGCTGCCTCATCGATTGTAAGGCGGCGTAAATGCCCAGGAACCATCAGGTCCGGAGCAGCAGACTTCCCCTTCATTAAAGATACATGGTGTTGCTCTATCCAGCTTTCCTTGTAATCGTACAGGTGATGTTCATCGATAATCGGCGTCCGGTTTCCACCCATGCTTGCCGGGAGCGTACTCGACCAGCCGTCTGGATTAAGTGGCCTGCCTTGGCCGTTGAACAACATACCGGCGTAAGGTGATTTTCTAAGGATGGGGCGCTCCGCCAAAGTGATTTTGGCCTTGCATATCCTTGGATTGGTTACTGATCCGGCAGGCCCTAAATGTTGAATGACATCGCGGACAGAAAGAGCTTTTTGCTTGTATGGCTCCAGTGTCGAGAGCTTAGTACCCTGCTTGATCTCGCGCGATCCGACAAAAAATACGCGCTCCCGGTTTTGGGCGGAGCCGTAATCTTTTGCGTTGAGGACATTCATTGAAACCGAATAGCCAAGTTCTGAAAACTGTCGGAACAACTCTTCCCGGATTTTCTGGAATTTTTCCAGCGAGGCTAGCGCCTTGACGTTCTCCATGACGAAAGCGCGCGGACGCAACGCGGCAACGACTTTGACAAATGAAAATACAAGTTTGCTTCTGGGGTCGTTCGAGTCCATCTTGCCCGCCACAGAAAATCCTTGACAGGGCGGTCCACCAAATACGACATCTACACCCTGATAGGCAGCCAACTGATCCATGTGCTCGTTAATGTCTCCTTCGTGCAGTTCAGACTCAGGATGGTTGGCTTTGTATGTCTTGCATGCGTATGCATCCATTTCGTTTCCGGCCAATACCGCATAGCCCGCCCGTACAAATCCGACGTCCATTCCACCAGCGCCGCTGAACAGCGATACAGCCGTTAACTTCTTCATGAATTATTCCATATCAGCATATTTTGAATACGGTATCACAATGCTGACGCTATGAACAAGAGCAAATCGATACATACACCTGAGTACTCCGATTTGATTGATTGGCTTACCGGTGAACGCAAGCGTCTCGGCCTTTCTCAGGCAGAAGTCGGTGAGTCCATCGGCATGTCCCAATCGGATATTTCAAAAATGGAAAACCAGGAACGACGCATGGACGTACTTGAATTTAAGCGTCTTCTCTTAGTGTATCGGATCAGCGACAACCCGAAACTCAAGCGTTATGTTCAGGATTTTTTCGGGGTTGGCAATGCGGGTTGAAGAACGGACAAAACACGTCCAGTACTGGCTGAAGTCAAAACTCAACCGGGCAAAATCGCTGGATGACTCGCACTTCAGCAAGCTAAAAAATCATGTGTCAGTTTCAGCGATCCTTTCAAAACTAATAGAGACAAACGCGAAAGGATTTCGTGGTGTGGTCATCACATCCTTGGTCGGGTTCTCGATAGACAAGCACTTTAATCCGCTGATGGATTTTTATGCTTGTAACCCACGTTCAATATTTGAACAGGCAATTTGGTATGTGCTTACCGAGTACAACATTCCGTGCGGCAAATCTGACCCGTTGAATGTGGCGAAAAACATCACCAAACTGGATTTGGATTGGGCGAAGGATCGTCGGCCAGAACAAGCTGCAATAGCAGCTGTCGAGTTCCTTACGCTTTGCGTGAATGAAACGGACGAAGAACAGCGGATGCTGCTGGAAGATTATTTTTACTTCAAGCTCCTCCAGTACGCCAGCAAGATTGAAAACTTCGCGCTTGCCACACCAAATACCGACACAAAGTCACGTCAATGGCTTGCGGCCAAGCTTGTTGATTTTTCGCTTAAAGCGCCGGAATCAGGCGCAACCCCGCAATTATTGGTGGCAAGGCTTTTGAAGCAGATATTTCAGTCTGGTGATGTAGTCGTATGCGGCGGTGAAGAAAGCGTTTTTGGCACCAATACAACCTCCAAGAAGCCCGCTGACATTTGGTTGGAGTGCAATGGCGTGCCGTCAGTGCTTTTTGAAATTACACTCAAGAAGGTTGATAAAAAACGGTTGGAAGATTGTATTGAGTCTCACAAGGTACTCGGGATATCCAGCCTGCCACTTACGTTCATTTGCAGAATTTCCGTAGATATTGGAACGCTCAACGACGTTACAGAGAACACCCTGCGCTATAAAAACAGGCAGATTGAATTCGTTGATTATTCAGAGTTTGTAAGATCATCGTTCTCACTGATAAATGACGATGGTGCGGGCGACGTTTACGAAAGCATGCGAAATTTCGTTGAAAGCTTATCGACATCTATCAAGACAAAAGACGCTTGGAACCAAGCGTTTAATGATTGACCTTGCTGGTAAATCCCGATGGGCAACAATATGGGGCGCAGTATCGGTTTCTCCAGTAACTAAGTGGCAGTATTTCGAGCAATGCGCACGACCAGAATGGGTGATCTGCTGCCCCCACTCGATCTCAGCATCCGTCTGCTAAGGGCCACAGAACAATCATTTGAACTTCGATGACACCAATGTTAGCAATGGGTCGATTTCAGACAAGGCACCAGGTCTTGCATCGCCTCATCTCCTTCCCGCTACGCTGCCTGCTCCATCGGCGCTATGTCCTGATTGATGCGCGCGCCATGTTCGGCAAAGGCGATCTTCATGTCGTAATCTGATTGCAAACCCAGCCAGAATTCCGCGCTGGTGCCGAAGTAGCGTGCCAGGCGCAGGGCAGTGTCGGCGCTGATCGCGCGGCGTTCGCGTGCGATGTCGTTGATACGCGGTGCGGGTACGCGCAAGGCGATGGCGAGGGCGTTGGCGGAAAGTCCCAGCGGGATGAGGAATTCTTCGCGCAGGATTTCACCCGGGTGAATCGGACGCATTCCATTGGTGATAGTCATCGTGGCCTCCATTCAGTGGTAATCGACAATTTCGACATCAAAGGCATGGCCGTTTTCGAAACGGAAACAGACGCGCCATTGGTCGTTGATGCGGATGCTCCAGGTTCCCTTGCGGTTGCCTTTCAGTTTTTCCAGTCTGTTTTGCGGAGGGATGCGCAAGTCCTCGATACCCACGGCACGATGCAGCATCTGCAATTTTCGTTCCGCTACTGTTCTGATGTTCACAAAGCGCGGCGGTGATTTGCCTGCGAACAAGGCTTGCGTGTCGGCACTTTTAAACGACTGGATCATGTGTGCAAAATATAATGCTACACGTTAAATGTCAAGCGGACAATTTGCGC
>NCIF01000217.1 GCA_002256785.1 Hydrogenophilales bacterium 17-61-9 | reverse complement strand
ATGGCTTTGAGTTGCTCGCGCACCCGGGGGAACTCATTCCGACCCAAGCCCCGCCATTCAACGCATAAAGCCTTTGTGTCCACTCTGGCCAAACGAGAGGACGGCACATCCGATGGGGTCGTAGCCGTTTGACTGCGCAAGCTCAAGCGATCGACGTTAAGCGGCGCATTTTCTCCAGACGCAGCCTGCGTCCAGTAGGGGCGCGTCATGAAGACTCCCGCCACCACAAGATTCGCCAGCAACAAAACCCACATTAACCATTTCATCCCGCCCAGCTCTCCCTGGTGACCTGATCGATACCTTCCAAAACCAGGTACGGCACCTGCTCTACGGGCAAATCCAGATACGGCATCAGCATTTCGGCATCTCCTCCCGTCAACAGAATCAGCGGAATACAGCGGCATTTTTCAGCCAGCCGCGAATACTGCATCTGGATCGCGCCGCACATGGCCGCAACAATACCGCTCTGCACCGCATCGGCTGTATTTTTCGGGAAGGCTTGCCATGAGCCATTGTCGGACCCGACCTGTGCCGTACCCTCTTGCAAGCAGCGCTCCATCAGCCGGTATCCCGGAATGATCATTCCCCCCAAAAACTCACCCTCTGCCGACATAGCATCAATCGTCATGGCCGTTCCAAGCGAAACGACAAGAGTGTCTCCGGAATGACGCCGCCGCGCAGCAATCATACTCATCCAGCGATCGACCCCAAGTTGCGAAGGCGTGGAATACAGGTTTTTGAGATCAAGAAACTGCGCCTCAGACTTCAACCACTCGGGCGTAATGTCCCTATCCAACAACAGCCGGCTCAACTGGGTGTTGCGGGCAGAGCCTGCCACACTGGCAATCGCACATTTAACGCTGGCAGGCGCTTTTTGTGCCAATGCGCTCAAATCGGCGTAATCCGCAGCGCCTTCATCCGACCAGCGATTTTCAGTCACCAAGACCCATTTGACCCGCGTGTTTCCCGCGTCGACAAGCAAGCGTGGAGCACTCATTCATGCGTCCTTAAACGCAGGCTGATCTCACCTCCACTGTATGCGGTAGGTGTCGCGTTACCACCGCTCAGCAACAAGGCGCCTGTATCATCAACACCGCAATCCACACCGTGAACAGCCAGGGTGTTTGGCAACAAAAGGCTGACTTCTTTCCCCGAATAGGCATCCATGGCCATCCATTCGTCACGCAAGGCTGCAAAACCCTGTTCCCTGAATATATTCAGCGTCGCATGCAACTCCCGCAAGCAATCTGCAAGCAGTTGATTACGCCCGACCGTCACACCCATTTCAGCAAGGTCAATCACGCCTTGATCAATCCCCTCCCGCTGGGCGTCACTTAGCCTGACATTCAAACCAACACCAACTATGGCAAAAGCCGATCCATTCATGTCACCCTGAACTTCGACCAGTATCCCTGCAAGTTTCCGATAGCCCACCAGGATATCGTTGGGCCATTTCAAACGGGCTGGATGACGACTATGACGGTTAACAGCACGGGCAACCGCCATACCGGCAACGAGGCTCAAACCCCCCATCGATTGCAAGCCACGTTCGAATCGCAATAAGACAGAAAAT
Source organism: Hydrogenophilales bacterium 17-61-9 (assembly GCA_002256785.1). Lineage (GTDB taxonomy): Bacteria > Pseudomonadota > Gammaproteobacteria > Burkholderiales > Thiobacillaceae > Thiobacillus. Next base: position 628 of record NCIF01000217.1, on the reverse strand, counting down.
GTCAAACTACCTCCAAGGACGCTAAGCCATTGGCGGCCCCGGCGGCCCTTTCCTGCGTATTGATGTTCAGCGCATAGCACGCTGCCATCTATTGCAGAACTTAAGGCCGTCTTCATGAGTGTTGCATTGGTCGAAGCCTCGTAGTCACTCATCCGGATTTCGTAAGCATGGGCCACATCACCCAAGCCATTGGACACCACATTGGCATCCATCCATTCAATACTTTCAGCCAACTTGTAACCCTTGCCACGGACAGCATAAATGCTAACCCCAAGTGTTTCAGCCTGGCTGATTACGTTGAATACACTTGTTCTGGAAAGCCCCAACGCGGCTGCCAAAGACGGGCCGGAGTGAAAGTTGCAATCCGATAGCTGCCGCAATATGGGAAATAGATTTCGATGTATTTGATTTTTCACTGTCGAATTCTACAGTTTTCACTCCAGCCTATGACTTGATGACGTTGTGTTCCCTGCCGTGGCCAATAAAAAACCCCCTGAGCATGAATCTATGCTGAGGGGGTTAGTTTGCTTCCATTTCTGGTTGCGGATAAGGAGTCTGACGATGACCTACTTTCACAGGCGCAGTGCCTACTATCATTGGCGCGGGAGCGTTTCACCGTCCTGTTCGG